>JAEXPL010000328.1 GCA_023446865.1 Verrucomicrobiota bacterium
CCACGCCGCGCCGCGGGCTGCGTTCGCGCAACCCGCGGCTCTCGTCCCTCATCGACGCGAAGATCGGCGGCGGCTGGACCCGCAACCTCGACGAGCTCCGCCAGCTCGAGCAGTGGGCCGACGACCCGCAGTTCCAGGCCGACTTCATGGCCGCCAAGCGCGCCAACAAGGAGGACCTCGCGAAGGTCATCCGGCACCTCTGCGACGTCGAGGTCTCGCCCGATGCGCTCTTCGACGTGCAGGTGAAACGCCTCCACGAGTACAAGCGCCAGCACCTGAACCTCCTCCACATCCTCGCGCTCTACCGCCGCCTGCTGCAGAACCCGCAGCTCGAGATGGCGCCGCGCGTCTTCGTCTTCGGCGCCAAGGCCGCGCCCGGCTACGACCTCGCCAAGAACATCATCAAGGCCGCCAACTCGATGGCCAAGTTCATCAACTCCGACGAGCGCATCGGCGGGAAGTTGAAGGTCGTCTTCCTCCCGAACTATGGCGTGTCGCTCGCCGAGAAGATCATCCCCGCCGCCGACCTCTCCGAGCAGATCTCCACCGCCGGCAAGGAAGCCTCGGGCACGGGCAACATGAAGCTGGCGCTCAACGGCGCCTGCACCATCGGCACGCTCGACGGCGCCAACGTCGAGATCGGCGAAGAAGTGGGCGACGAGAACATCTTCATCTTCGGCCTCACCGTCGAACAGGTGAACGCCCTCTGGGCCAAGGGCTACAACCCCTGGGACTACTTCCACCGGAGCGAGGAGCTGCGCGCCGTGCTCGACTGGCTCGGCTCCGGCTACTTCACGCCCGAGGACCCGCACTGCCTGGGCGGTCTGCGCCACAGCTTGCTCGATGGCGGCGATCCCTTTCTCGTGCTCGCCGACTTCGAGTCGTATTGCGCCGCGCACCGGAAGGTCGACATCGCGTTTCGCGACAAGGCCCGTTGGGCGAAGATGGCGATCCTCAATACCGCGCGCGTCGGCAAGTTCTCCAGCGACCGCACGATCGCCGACTACAACCGCGACATCTGGCACCTCGCCCCGGCCCCGGTGCCGTGAGCGGCGCCGGCAGCACCTGAGTCGAGTTTCAGTCGAAACGCCGCCCGCTCCCGGGCGGCGTTTTTCGTGGCAGGGTGATTCAGCCCCGGCAATTCGCTCCGCCAGTCGGCCGAGCGTTATCCGCCGGCCCGTCTGAAGCACCGGGCCACATGGCCGCCGCCCTGCAGTTTCCCTAACCTTTCGCGCCGGCGGAGCTAATTCTTCCCGGCGGTGTGGACTGGGTCCGTTGCTCCAGCGCGGTGTCGAGCTAGAATCGCATCGCTCGCGATCGCAGAACCCCCCGGCGCGGCCCATGCGCGCCCGAACCCGAGAACCGCCATGAACCCGTCCGCGCATCACCCCGGCGCCGGAGCCGATCCGGCCCCCGAGAGTTGGAGACACGACGAAGCGGCCCTGCTGTCCATGCTCGAGGACATCGAGCGCAAGCACGGCTACATCCCCCACCAGATCGGCGACGAGGTCTCGCGCCTCCTCGAGGTGAAGCTCGAGCGCCTCAAGCGCGCCCAGGCCAAACTCGAGACCGGCATCCGGCGCGATGTGCAGCAGCACGTGGCACGCTGGCGCGGGGAGGAGGGCAACCTCATCATGATCCTCCACGCGATCCAGAACCAGTACGGCTACGTGCCGCGCGAGGTGGCCATGGAGCTGGCCCGCGAGCTCGGCGTGAAGCTGGCCCGCATCTACGAGGTCATCACCTTCTACCACTACTTCAAGCTGCAGCCGCCCGGGAAGCACAACGTCACCGTCTGCAACGGCACCGCCTGCTACCTCAAGGGCGCCGCCGGCCTCCTCGGCGAGCTGCGCGCCCAGCTCGGCGTGGGTGAGGGACAGACCACCCCCGACCGCGAGTTCCATGTCGATGTCGTGCGCTGCATCGGCTGCTGCGGCATGTCGCCGGCGCTTGTCTGCGACGGCAAGACGCACGGCCGCGTCAAACCCACCGACATCGCCCCGATCCTCGCTGATGTCCGCGCCCAGTCGAAGGCCACGGAGGTGAAATCATGAAGCCGCTCACGTTGCAGGATCTCGCCGTCCTCGCCGTCCAGCCTCCGCTGAACCCGGCCGCCTTCGTCCGCGTGCAACTCGACACCGGCGGCATTGCCGCGGGCGCCGAGGACACGTTCGCCGCCTTCCGCGATGCGCTCGCCGCCGCCAACCTCGCCGTCCCCGTGTATCGGGTGGGTTCGCACGGCCGCTCCTGGGCGGATCCGGTGGTCGAGATCTCCGCCGCCGGCCTGCCGCCGATCCTCTACGGCAGCGTGAAGGCCGAGGTGGTGCCGCAGATCGTCGCCGCGCATCTGCAGTCGCGCCGGCTGATCGACGACCACGTGATCGCCGACGCCCGCGGCGCCACCGCGATCAACGCGCCCGTCACCCATCTGCTGGTGCGCGACACCGGCACCGGCGAGGGCAAGACGGAGTTCTTCCAGTTCTCCTTCGCCGAGGAGTTGAAGCGCCGCGGCTTCGCCGACCAGGTGCAGGTCGTGCGGGCGCTCGACCTCGGGGTGTACGACGAGGGAGTGACGGTCACGCTGCTGCCGGGCGGCGTCACCTACACCAACGTGCTCGCACCCGACGTGGCGCGCATCGTCGAGCAGTCGATCGGCGGGCGCCAAGTGCTCGACGACCTTTTGTGGAAACGGCCTGACCCGCAGGTGCGGATCGTGTTGCGCAACTGCGGATCGATCGACCCCGAGGAACTGCAGGACTACCTCCATCGCGCCCAGGGTTACCAAGGGCTGCGCGCGGCGTTGGCGAAGACGCCTGAGCAGGTCATCGAGGAGATGAAGGTCAGCGGACTGCGCGGCCGCGGTGGCGCCGGTTTCCCGACCTGGCTGAAGTGGAGCAACACCCGCATCCAGAAGGCGGAACCGCGCTACATCATCTGCAACGGCGACGAGGGCGACCCCGGCGCGTTCATGGATCGCAGCGTGCTCGAGAGCGACCCGCACAGCGTGCTCGAGGGCCTCATGATCGGCGGCTACGCCATCGGCGCCTCGGTCGGCTACTTCTACATCCGCGCCGAGTACCCGAAGGCGGTCGAACGCGTCGAACGGGCGCTCGTCCAGGCCCGCGAGGCCGGACTGCTCGGGGAGAACATCCTCGGCACCGGCTTCTCCTTCGACGCGAAGATCCGCCTCGGTGCCGGTGCGTTCGTCTGCGGCGAGGAGACGGCGCTCATCGCCTCGATCGAGGGCAAGCGCGGCAGCCCCAGCCCGCGGCCGCCGTATCCTTCCGTCCGTGGCCTGTGGGGCCAGCCGACGGCGATCAACAACGTCGAGACCCTCGCCAACATCCCCGCCATCATGCTCCGCGGTGGCGCGTGGTACGCCGGCTATGGCACCGAGACCTCGAAGGGCACCAAGGTCTTCGCCGTCACCGGCAAGGTGAAGAACGCCCAGCTCGTCGAGGTGCCGATGGGCACCACGCTCCGCTCGATCGTGTTCGACGTCTGCGGCGGCGTGCTCGAGGACAAGGACATCAAGGCCGTGCAGACCGGCGGTCCCAGCGGCGGTGTCATCCCCGACAAGCACCTCGACACCCCGGTCGCCTACGAGACGCTCCAGCAGCTCGGCTCGATCATGGGCTCGGGCGGCATGATCGTCATGGACACGACCGACTCGATGGTCGACGTGGCGAAGTTCTTCCTGAAGTTCTGCGTCGACGAGTCGTGCGGCAAATGCGCGCCGTGTCGAATCGGTGGTTACCAGATGCTCCAGGTGCTCGACCGCATCTCCCGCGGTCGCGGCAACGCCGAGGACATCGCCGCCCTGCGCCGCATCTGCCAGGCCATGCAGAAGGCCTCGCTCTGCGGTCTCGGGCAGACCGCGCCCAACCCCGTGCTCTCGACCCTCCGCTACTTCGACGACGAGTACAAAGCCTACATCGAGGGTGGTCCCAGCTATGCCCGCAAGATGGCCCGCGCCGCCGGAGGCGGGACCGAGCCCGCCCGTGTCGCCGCCCCCGCAACCGCCACCGCCGAATGAGTACGACCATGAGCGCCGTCGCCACCCTTCCCGCCGTCAAGGCCACCATCAACGGACTCGCCGTCGAGGTCCCCGCCGGCACGAGCATCCTCGACGCCGCGCGCCGCGCCGCGGTGAAGATCCCGACCCTCTGCAAGCACAAGGACCTCCTGCCCACCGCCGCGTGCGGCCTGTGCGTCGTGCGCAACAAGGGCGGCCCGCGCCTCCTGCGCGCCTGCTGCACGCCGCTCGAGGCGGGCATGGAGATCGTCACCCACGACCACGAGATCGTCGACGTCCGCCGCTCCACCCTCGAGCTCATCCTCTCGAACCACCCCGCCGAATGCCTCAACTGCGGGCGCAACGGCGAGTGCGAGCTCCAGACCATCGCGGCCGACTTCAACCTGCGGCACGACGGCATCAAGCGCTACGTCAAGG
>JAEXPL010000340.1 GCA_023446865.1 Verrucomicrobiota bacterium
CCGGGGCGCCGACGACGGGGCGCCCTCCAGCAGGCCGAACTCACTGCTCTGTTCCTTGAGAGGCAACGAAGAGAACGAAGGGCGGGCAAGGTTGGCAGGCCGCGGCGCGGATCACCCGGCCGGCTCCGGCAAGGCTTCGCCGGCCCGGAGCATTTGCAGCGCGACGCAGCTGCAGCGGTGGCGGGAGGGTCGCCCTGCCATTGCGCCTACTTCGCCGCGGACAACGGGGCGGCGAAGCGTTCGTTCGGGAAGGTCTCGTTCACGGTGATCTTCTCGAAAGAGATCGTCACGGTGTAGGGCTTGCCGTCCTGCGTGCGGCCGGCGGAGCGCATGCGCTGCGGGAAGCGGACACCATTCACCACGATCTCGCCCTCTTCGCGGACCTGCCCGCCCACCGGATCCTCGGACATGACGAGGCGGCCGGTGGCCTTGTCGAAATAGCGCACAAAGACGACTTCCGGGGAGTGCACGAAGGCGAGCGCGACGACGGCCTTGCCGTCGATGGTGCTCTCCCCGCGCAGATCGACGCGCCCGCCGCGAGCCTCGAGACCATGGAAGAAGGCGAGGTTCTCGAAGGTGATCGCCTGGAGGCGGCGCAATTGGGCGGGCGGCAGGATGGCCATGCCGCGCTGGAGCGGCGGCTGCAGGGTCTCGACCTGCTGCCAGCCGGAGAGGTCGTCGAGGCCGACGGTCTCGCGCATGCGGTCCGTCGTGCGGATGTTGAGATGCTGCGCCGGCTTCTGCACGATCATCTCCATGGTGCCGGAGGCCTCGGGCACGATCTTGCCACGGTCGTCGCGGAACTCGATGGTGCCCAGATAGTGGATGGAGCGGACGGCATCCAGGCTCTTGTCGGTGCCGAGGTAGGCCCGGGCGCGGGCGATCACGGCATCGGCGGGGGCGGCGCGGAGCGCGAGCGCCAGCACGGGGAAGAGTCCGAGCACGAGCAACAGCTTCGACGAAAGTCTCATGGGCGCGAAGTTGCCGGGGCGGCGGCCAAAACGCAATCCGCGGTATCGCACAAGGCGACACCGCGGAGGAAGGGAAGGCCGGTTGCGGGAGGCGACCGGTCGCGCGCGATCACTCCCACTCGATGGTGGCGGGCGGCTTGGAGCTGATGTCGTAGACGACGCGGTTGACGCCCTTCACCTCGTTGATGATGCGGGTGGAGATCTTCTGGAGGAGGTCGTGCGGGAGGCGGGCCCAGTCGGCCGTCATCGCATCGACGCTCTCGACGACGCGCACGGCGATGACGTAGTCGTAGGTGCGCTCGTCGCCCATGACGCCCACGGTCTGCACGGGGAGGAAGACGCAGAAGGACTGCCAGACCTTGTAGTAGTAGCCGGACTCGACCATCTCCTCGTGGAGGACGGCGTCGGCATTGCGGAGGATCTCGAGGCGCTCGGGGGTGATGTCGCCCATGACGCGGACGGCGAGGCCCGGGCCCGGGAAGGGCTGGCGCCAGACGACCTCGCGGGGGAGGCCGAGCTCGGTGCCGAGGGCGCGCACCTCGTCCTTGAAAAGTTCACGCAGGGGCTCGAGGAGCTTGAGGCGCATGCGGGCGGGCAGGCCGCCGACGTTGTGGTGGCTCTTGATCACCGCGGCGGGGTTGCCGGCGATGGAGACGCTCTCGATGACGTCGGGATATAGGGTGCCCTGGGCGAGGTACTCGGCCTTGCCGATGGACTTGAGCGAGTCCTCGAAGACCTCGATGAAGGTCTTGCCGATGATCTTCCGCTTCTTCTCGGGATCGGTGACCTTCTTGAGCTTCTTGAGGAAGAGCGCGCCGGAGTCGGCGACGCGGAGGTCGATCTTGAAGTTGCGCTTGTAGAGGGCGACGACGGCGTCGCGCTCGTTCTTGCGGAGGAGGCCGTTGTCGACGAAGACGCAGGTGAGCTGCTTGCCCACAGCCTTGTGAATCAGCGCGGCGGCGACAGAGGAATCGACGCCACCGGAGAGGCCGAGGATGACGCGGCCGGTGCCGACCTTCTCGCGGATGTCGGCGACGGCGCGGTCGACGAAGTTGGCCATGGACCAGTCGCCTTTGCAGCCGCAGACGTTGTAGAGGAAGTTGCGGATGATCTGGATGCCGTTCTCGGTGTGGTGGACCTCGGGGTGGAACTGGAGGCCGAAGAACTTCTTCTCGGCGTTCTCGATGGCGGCGTAGGGCGAATTCTCGGTGCGGGCGGTGGCGGAGAAACCGCGCGGGAGCTGGGTGAGCTTGTCGCCGTGGGAGTTCCAGACGCGGACGACGTGGCCGAGGCCGGAGAAGAGCGTGCCCTGGCGGAGGATCTGGAGGCGGCCGTGGCCGTACTCGCGCTCGTCGCTGTGCGCGACCTTGCCGCCGAGGAACTGGCCCATGAGCTGCACGCCGTAGCAGATGCCAAGGACCGGGAGGCCGAGGGTGAAGATGGCCTTGTCCGGAATCGGGGCGTCCTTGGCGAGCACGCTGGAGGGGCCGCCGGAGAGGATGATGCCGAGCACGCCATCCTTCTTCAGCGTCTCGGCCGGGGTCGTGTAGTGGTAGATCTTGGAGTAGACTTGGCACTCACGGATGCGGCGGGCGATGCCCTGGGTGTACTGCGAACCGAAGTCCAGGACGGCGATGGTTTGAGTCATGGCGA
>JAEXPL010000354.1 GCA_023446865.1 Verrucomicrobiota bacterium
CCCCCGCTCCCCAAGGAGCGGGGAACTCCCATCCGCCGAGGTCCCGCCCCCGGCGGAACCGCCAACCCAGAAATCCAACGACATCTTTCATCCTTGCCTGCGACGCCATCATAGCAGGTCCAGTCTCTGACTGGACACCTTGGGTCCATGCCTCCTCCTGCGACTCACGCCCAGCGAGGCCGGTCGGAGACCGGCCCTACTTGATGCCGCCGCGCTCGTGACCGCGCCCCCTACTCCACCAGCAACGCCACTTGGCGGCCGGGGCCGTGCACGCCCTCGATGAGGATGCCTTCGACGTCGGCGGTCTTCGACGGGCCGGTGACCCAGACGATGTTCGGATCGGTCGGGAGCGCGGCCACCGCGGCGGGCAGATCGGGGAAGATCTGTTCGCGCCGCAACACGACCACATGCACCCACGGCGCGAGCGCGGCGAGACGGCGCGAAGTGTCGCGATCGGTGAGAATCACGGTGCCGGTCTCGGCGATTGCTCTGGTGGCCGCGGTTATGCCGAAGTCGTACTCGTCGACGCGTGCGCGGTCGAAAGCGGTCTCGACCGTGAACGTCGCCGGAAACGCGCCGCGCAGCCGCGGCCAGAGCGCGGGATCGCAGTAGCCGTGACGCCAGTTGTTCTGCTCGAGCAGGGCCACAAGCTCCGCGACGGCAGTGAGCGGCGTGCCGTTCACCGCGCGCAAGCGTTCGGCAAAGAGCGCCCAGCGGTCGGTGGCGGCGCGCGCCTCGCGCAGCACGACCAGCTCGCGGTCCCAGTCGGGCAACGGCGCGCGTCGCGCCAGCGGTGCGAGCGCGCCGCGCACACGGGCGAGGATCTGTTCGCGGGAATCGCTCATGGTTTCTTCCTCCCCTTCAGCCAGCGGCGGAACTCGCCGCCGCGCCAACCGGGCAGCGTGCGCGTCGCGGCCCAGGCGTGGAACGCGGGCACGGGAATCAGTTTCTCGGGGACGAGGTCGAGCAGCTTGCCGCCGACCAGCGCGGCCTTCCACGCCGCAGGGCTGGACGCCAGCACCGACCACGCGCCCATCGGCGGCGTGCCGGCGGAGGCGAGCGGGGCGTGCTCGCGTTTACCCTTGTCGCGCAGGCGCAGGAGCAGGTCGGGCAACGGGATGTCGACGGGGCACGCCTCCTTACACGCGCCGCAGACGGAGCACGCCTTCGGCAGGTCCGCCTTCTCGGCGAACGCCGCACCCGCGAGCAACGGCGAGAGCACCGAGCCGACCGGTCCGGGATAAACGCTGCGGTACGCATGGCCGCTCGCCTGCCGGTAGACCGGGCAGACGTTGAGGCACGCGCCGCAACGGATGCAGCGCAGGATCGCGCGACAGTCGCCGGCGAGCACCTCGCTGCGGCCGTTGTCGACGAAGATGACGTGCATCTCCTCCGGGCCGTCGGGCTGCGTGGGCGCCTTCGGGCCGGAGATGAACTCCGTGTACACGGTGAGCTGCTGCGCTGTGGCCGAGCGCACGAGCAGGTTGAGGAAGAGGCCGAGGTCGCGGTCGCGCGGCACCAGCTTCTCGATACCAACGAGCGCGATGTGGCACTTCGGCGCCGCGAGCGAGAAACGCGAGTTGCCCTCGTTGGTCACCACCACGAGCCGGCCGCTCTCGACCGAGACGAAGTTGGCGCCGGTCAGGCCGACGTCGGCCGCGAGGAACTTGTGGCGCAGGAATTGCCGCGCGCGCCGGGTGATCGTCTCGGGGTCGTCGTTGTAGGCGGCGAGCCCCTCGCGCTCGAAGCTGCGCGCGATCTCGCGGCGGTTCTTGTGGATGATCGGGCGGACGATGTGGCTCGGCGTGTCGTGGTCGATCTGGACGATGAACTCGCCGAGGTCTGTCTCCAGCGCCTCGATGCCGAACTTCTCCAGGTAGTGCGCGAGCCCGATCTCCTCGCTGACCATCGTCTTGGCCTTGACCATTTTGGTCGCGCCGCGGGCCTGCATGATCTGCAGCACGGCGGCGCACGCCTCCTCGGCCGTCGCGGCCCAATGGACTTGCGCACCGTTGGCCTGCAGCTTCGCCTCGACCTGCGGCAGGTAGGTGTCGAGGTTCTCGACGACGTGCTGCTTGATCTCGCCCGCGAGCCGGCGGAGCCGGTCGGGGTCGCCGAACTGGTCGAGCAGCATCTTCGCGCGCTTCTCGTGCGTGACCTTCGTCGACTGGTAGACGGCGGTGCGCGTGTCGGCCGGCAGCCGGGCCACAAACTCGTCGATGGGTTGCTTGGCCATGGCGTCAGTTGGTTTTGCCGTTCGTGAGCGCGTCGCGGAGCACCTGCGCGAGGTGGCGCGTGACGATCGGTTTGCCTTCCTTCTCGGCGAGGCCGCCGAGGTGCATCATGCCGCTCATATCGATGCCCACGAGGACATCGGGCTGCACGGCGCGGACATGCTCGAGCTTGAGCGTGCCCATGCGCGTGGAGACGTGGGGAAACGCGACCGAGAACGTGCCGCCGAAACCGCAGCACTGCTCCGCCTCACCGATCGGCGCCACGGTGGCGCCGGCGAGCGACGACAACAACGTGAGCGCCGCCGCGCCGCTCTCCGTGCCGCGGGCGTGGCAGGAGCGGTGGAAAGCGAGCCGCGCGTCGCAGCGTCCCGGCCACTGCGTCACGCCGAGGCCGTTGACGATGAAATCGGCCAGCTCCCACGTGCGCCCGGCGAGCTGCTGGACGGCGGGCAGATCGGGTTCCTTTTCGAACGCGAGCAACGCGCCATGGCGGAACATCGCCGCGCACGAGGCCGACGGCACCACCACCGGCAGCTCGCCGGCGAACGTGCGCACGGCGTGCCGCACGACTTTGCGCGACGCGGCCCAGTCGCCGCCGTTGAACGCCGGCTGACCGCAGCACGTCTGCGCCTCGGGAAACTCGACCGTGCACCCGAGATGCTCCAGCACCTCGACCGTGGCCCGCGCCGCGTCCGCATAGAACGCGTCGCAC
>JAEXPL010000442.1 GCA_023446865.1 Verrucomicrobiota bacterium
CGACCTTCCTGCGCTGGGCGCGCTGGCCCGCGGGCGGACGGGGCCGGCGGTGGACCTGCGCCGGGTGGAGAAGGCGTTGTGGAAACACCGGCTGCCGGTGGCGGACGTGCTCGCGGCGCTGCCGGACGCGGCACGCGAGCGGTGGCGAACCGAGATCGACTGGGCGCCGCTCGAACTCGTGGCGCGGCAGGACTCGGCGGTGGACGGCGCGAGCAAGCTCGCCTTCCGCACGCGCGACGGCGCGGTGATCGAGAGCGTGATGCTGCGGTTCCACACCGGGCGCAGTTCGGTCTGTCTCTCGACGCAGGTCGGCTGCGCGGCGGACTGCGCGTTCTGCGCGACCGGCAAGCTCGGCCTCAAGCGCAACCTCACCGCTCCGGAGATCATCGACCAGGTCCTGCAGGTGGCGCGGTTGTTCCGCGCGGAAGGGCGGACCCTCCGCAATCTTGTCTTCATGGGCATGGGCGAGCCGCTGCACAACGAGGCGGCGGTGACCGAGGCGGTGGCGGCGCTGCGCGACCCGGAACGATTCAATTTTACCGACCGGCATATCGTGGTGTCGTCCGTGGGCGTGCCGGCGGCGATGGTGCGCTTTGCCGAGCGCTTCCCCGGCGTGAACCTTGCGCTCAGCCTCCACAGTGCGCGCGAGGAGGTGCGGCGGCAGTTGGTGCCGACGAGCCGCCGGCACCCGTTGAGCGAGCTGCGGGCGGCGGCCGAGGCGGTGACCGCGCGGCAGGGCGCGCCGTTGATGATCGAATACCTGCTGTTCGACGGCGTGACCGACACCGAGGCGGATCTGGCGGCGCTGCAGTCGTTCGTCGCCGGAATCCCGGTGCACATCAACCTGATCCCGTTCAACTCCGTCCCGGGCGCAACGGCTCTCGGCCTGCACGGTACGCCGCCGGCGCGCCGCGAGGCGTTCGGGGCGGCGTTGAAGCGGGCGGGGCTCAAGGTCACGTTGCGCCGGTCGCTCGGCGCAGACATCGACGGGGCCTGCGGGCAACTGGCACAGCGGACGGCGTAAGGGAATTCTTGGGGAGCGGTTTGCACCGGGGCGAGGCTTGAGTTTGCTTCCGTCGCCTCCGGGCCGGAGTGAGATGCTGGTTGCGGGCCGAGGTACGAAAAGAATACCCCATCAAATGCTCCGATTTCGGCACTGGAATCTTCGGCCCTGCGCGCGGGCATTTCTCTTCTGGGTTGGGTTGGCAGCATGTCTCGTTCACGGGGGGCCCGGGCCTGCTGTGGGCGGGGGGGATATCGGCCAAGGTTCGGTTGAGGAGCCGCGGGTGTTGGTCCTCAATTCCTATCACCTCGGCTACAACTGGAGCGATGGCGAGCAGGCGGCGGTCTTGCGCACTCTGGCGGAGGGGCGACCGGATGTATTGCCAAGTGTGGAGTATCTGGACTGGCGGCGGTTTCCGAACCCGGCGCGCACGGAGACGCTGCTGTCCTATTTTGAGCAGAAGTATAGTCGCAGACCCTTCGATCTGATTGTCGCGCTCGACGATCCGGCGGTGAACTTCGTGCTGGAGCACCGCGCGCATTTTGGGGCGGCGGTGCCAGTGGTGTTCGGCGGGGTGAACGATGTGGAGCCCGAGCATTTTGCGACGGTTCCGGCGGTGACCGGGGTGGCCCAGACCTATGACTTTGCGGGGACGTTGGCTCTCATCCATCGTTTGCAGCCTGAAGTGAAGCGAGTGGTGGCGGTCCACTGCCGCACCGAGAGCGGCCTGGCCTCGCGGCATGCGATGGAGAAGGTGCTCGCGCTGCACCCGCAGCCGTTTGCGATCGAATGGTTGACGGGCTGGACCGCGGAGTCGCTGCTGCAGAATCTCAGCCGATTGCCGGACGATACGGCGGTGCTGGTTGTGAGCGTCTTTCGGGACGAGGCGGGAAAAGTGCTGGTGGACGATCCGGAGTTTGGCCGCAGCCTCGCGGCGCGCAGCCGGGTCCCCGTGTACTTCGTGGCGCCGCCTCTGGTGCGGCATAGCAGCGGTGACTCGTGGGACACGGCGATCTGGCAGGGGATCGGTGGCAGTCTTCTTGCCGAGGACCGGCACGGCGAGTTGGTCGGAGAGCTGGCGTTGCGGGTTCTGAATGGGGAGCCGATCGAGAGTATCTCCATCGTTACCGAGTCCCCCGCGAGAGTGGCGTTCGACTTTCGGCAACTGCAGCGCTTTGGCATTCCCCCGGGCCGTCTGCCGGCGGGGGCCGAAGTATTTCACGCTCCGTCGAGTTTCTACCAGGTCCACCGGGCGAGCATCGTGGCGGGTGTCGTCACGATTGTCGTGCTGGCGGCCGCGGTGTTGTTGTTGATGTGGGTCATCCTGCTGCGGCGGCGGGCGGAGTTGGCGCTGCGCCGCAGCCATGAGCACTTCCAGTTGATGGCGCGGGCGACCAACGACGCGGTATGGGACTGGGATATCGGGGCCGGCTCGATGTGGTGGAACGAAGGCTATTTCGAACAGCTCAAGCTGCCCGCCGATGCGGTGATGGGGTGGACCGCGTGGGAGAGTCATCTGCATCCCGATGATCGGGGGTGGGTCGTCCAATCGCTGCGGGAGACGCTCCACTCGGCGCGCGAGCACTGCTCGATCGAGTATCGGGTGGTGCGATCGGACGGGGAGGTGCGGCATGTGTTCGATCGCGTCTTGGTTGAGCGACAGGACGGGAAGGCGTTGCGTGCTTTGGGCGCACGTCTCGATCTGACCGACCGCCGGCACGCCGAGGAGGAGCGGACAAGACTGGCGGAAGCGGTGGAGCAGAGCGCATCGGCGGTGTTGTTGTTCTCGGCGGAGGGGACGGTGCAGTACGCCAACCCCGCCTTCACGCGGGCGACGGGCCACGAGGCGCCGCGGACGTTGCAGGCGATCGGGGCCCTGTTCCGGGACAACGAGAGAGGGGAGTCGATGACTTTGGCCCGAGTCGAGGCGGTGGTCGCGCGCGAGGGGCGCTGGTCGGCGCGGATGGCGGGGGTGCGGCGCGATGGATCGGGATGTATGTTACAGCTGGCGGTCTATCCGATCCGCGATCAGGCGGGCGGAATTCGGAGCTATGTGCTCGTGGGCGAGGATGTGACGCGTGAGGCCCGGCTGGAAGACCAGGTGCGCTTGTCCCAGAAGATGGAAGCGGTGGGGTTGTTGGCCGGCGGCATCGCGCATGATTTCAACAACCTGCTCCAGGTGATCGGCGGCTTCGCCGGCCAGGCGCAGGAGGCGGAGACGGCGGAGGACCGCAACGAGTGCCTGGGGCAGATCCGCGACGCCACGACCCGGGCGGTACAGTTGACCCGGCAACTGCTGGTGTTCAGCCGGGACGACAAGGCCGGCATCGCGGCGGACATCGACCTCAACGAACTGTTGGCCGGCCAGATCAAGATGCTGCGGCGTCTGCTCGACGCTCACGTCGAGGTTGTGCTCAAGCCGGCGGCGGCGCCGGGCAACATCCGCGGCGATCGCGGACAGATCGAGCAGGTATTCATGAATCTCTGCATCAACGCGCGCGATGCCATGCCGCACGGCGGAAAGATCACGCTCGAGGTATCGCCGGTGCGGTTCGACGCCGACTATTGCAGTGCCCACCCGTGGGCGCGGTCGGGAGAGTTCATGCAGGTGGCGGTCACGGATACGGGCATCGGGATGGATCGCGCGACACTGGCGCGCATCTTCGACCCGTTCTTCACGACGAAGCCGAAGGACAAGGGCACGGGGCTCGGCCTCGCGGTGGTCTATGGCATCGTGCAGAAACACGGCGGGCTCATCCACGTCTACAGCGAGGTCGGCGTGGGCACGACGTTCCGGATCTATTTCCCGGTGCAGGCCCGACTCGCGGCGGCGCAGCCCGGGACCGGGCGCGTCGAGGCGCGGCGCGGGAGTGGGCTGGTGTTATTGGCGGAGGACGATCCTTCGGTCGGCAAACTGGCGACCCGCGTGCTCGAGAAGGCCGGCTACAAGGTAATGCTCGCCGAGGAGGGCGAGAAGGCGTTGCGGCTCTTCCGCGAACATGCCGGCGAGATCGATTTGGTGGTCCTCGACGCGATCCTGCCGGGATTGAGCGGACGCGAGATCTACGAGCAGATCCGCGGCGTCGATCCGCACAAGCCGGTGCTGTTCTGCAGCGGGTATAGTGCGGGTACGATCCAGCCGGAGTTCTTCCCGGGCGACGAGGTCAAGATGTTGGGAAAGCCGTACGACCCCAACGAGCTCCTCCGCCTGGTCGGTGATCTGATGGAGCGGAACACCTAGCGCGTGCGGCAGCTCAGGCGTGGGTGGCGTGTGCGTGTTCGGCCCGGGCGTGTGGGGCGGTGGGTGCGCGGTGCGCCGATATCCGATTGGCCGACGCGGAGTGAGCTGGAGGAGCGGAGACGGTGTGGATGCTTCCCACCAAGCGATCGAGTTGGGCGATCGAGTTTTCGAGCGAGAGCGCCTGACCGTGCATCTCCTGGGCTGAGGCGGCCGACTCTTCGGCGCCGGCGGCGAGGCTTTGCGTGACCTTGTCCATCTGGGCGACGGCGGTGACAATCTGGCTGAGACCCTGCGACTGCTCCTTGGAGGCGGTGGCGATCTCGCCGATGAGCTCGTCGACCCTGCGGGCGTGCTCGACGATCTGCTGCAGCGAGCTGGCGACCTTGCCCGAGATGGCGACGCCATGGCCGGCTTTCTGGATCGAGTCCTCGATGCTGGTGGTCGTCTCGCGGGCGGCCTGGGCGCAGCGTTGGGCGAGGGCGCGGACTTCCTCGGCGACGACGGCGAAACCGGCACCGGCCTCACCGGCGCGGGCCGCCTCGACGGCGGCGTTGAGTGCGAGAATGTTGGTCTGGAAGGCGATCTCGTCGATGGTCTTGATGATCTTCGT
>JAEXPL010000464.1 GCA_023446865.1 Verrucomicrobiota bacterium
GAACAACGGCATCCTCCCGATCGACCGCTCGAAGTACAAGCAGATCGCCGTGATCGGCCCCAACGCCGCTTCCACCTCGATGTTCGAGGGCAATTATCATGGCTCCGCTTCGCAGCCGATCTCGATCCTCAACGGCATCCGCCACGTCGCCGCCGCCGAGCTGAAGGTCCTGCACGCCATGGGCAGCCCGATCACCACGAAGACCGCGATCGCCCCGTGGAGCGGTCAGGACAACACCACCACCCGCCCGGTCGCCGAGCTCAAGGCCGAGGCTCTCGCCGTGGCGGCGCAGGCCGATCTCATCATCTACGTCGGTGGCATCACCGCCGCGCAGGAAGGCGAGAGTTTCGACCGCACCGAAATCGAGCTGCCGCCCGAGCAGTCGGACCTCATCAAAGCCCTCCACGCCACCGGCAAGCCGGTCGTCATGATCAACTGCAGCGGTTCCGCCATCGCCCTGCCGTGGGAAGATGAGCACCTCGCGGCGATCATCCAGGCCTGGTATCCCGGCCAAGCCGGCGGGCGCGCCGTCGCCGACGTGCTCTTCGGGTTCGTCAACCCGTCCGGCCATCTCCCGGTCACCTTCTACCGCTCCACCGCCGATCTGCCGGCCTTCACCGACTACTCGATGAAGAACCGGACCTACCGCTACTTCACCGGCCAGGCGCTGTATCCTTTCGGTCACGGCTTGAGCTACACGACCTTCGACTACGCCAACCTCCGCATCGCCCGCGCCGCCAAGGGCGCGCTCACCGTCACCGTCGAGGTCGCCAACACCGGCGCCCGCGACGGCGACGATGTCGTGCAGCTCTACGCCACGCCGCCCGCCGCCTCGCAGCCGCAGGAAATCCGTGCGCTGTGCGGCTTCACCCGCGTAAGCCTGAAGGCCGGCGAGAAACGCACCGTCACGCTCACCGTGCCCGCGATCGCGCTGCGCCGCTGGAGCGTCGCGAAGAAAGACTATGAAATCCCGGCCGGCGAGTGGACCATCGTCGCCGGCGCTTCCTCCGCCGACATCCGCCAGACCGCCAAGATCAAGCTCTGACCCTGCCCCCGATGTCTCTCCTCGCTTCCCGCAGCGCTCGGCTCGCTTCCGCGACCGGCGCTCTCCTTCTCGCCGGTCTCGCGCCGCTGACGCTGCCCGCGGCCGAGGAATCCGTTGCCTCGCCCGACGGCCGCATCGTCGTCACGGTCAGTGACACTGCCGGCCTCCACTACCGCGTCGCCTTCGACGGCCAACCAACGATCGTCGACTCCCGCCTGGGGCTCGACTTTGCCGGCGGCTTCTCGCTCGGCCGCGCCGCGAACATCGAGTCCGCCAGCCGCTCCGAACACGACTCTTCTTGGGAGAACGCGTTCGGCCAGCGCCGCTCGGTTCGCGACCACTACCGCGAGCTCACCGTAGCGTTGCGCGAGAAATCCAACGCGCCGTCGCGCCTCAACGTCATCGTGCGCGCCTACGATCAGGGCGTGGCGCTGCGCTATGAGCTCCCCGCCCAGCCGGGCCTCGAGGAGTACACGGTCACCCAGGAGCAAACCGAGTTTCTCTTCCCGACCGACCTCACCTGTTGGGCGGGCAACTTCTCCGAATGCGCCGAAAACCAGTATCCGGAGAAACGGCTCACCGGGCTCGACACCAATCTCGGCCGCCCGCACGTGCTGCCGCTGCTGGTGAAGCTGCCCAACGGTTTCGCCGCCATCGCCGAGTCCGACCTGCTCGACTGGGCCGGCATGTTCGTCACCGCCGCCGGGCCGGATGCCAAAGGCGCCCCTCGGTCAGGCGCGCGGGTCGCCCTCGCCGCACGCAAGGACGGCCGCGGACTGGTCCACGGTCGCGACCGCCGCGTGAGTCCGTGGCGCACGATCCAGCTCGCCCGCGAGGCGAAGGATCTCGTCGCCAGCGAGTTCATCCCGACGCTCGCCACGCCCTCGCAGCTCGCCGACACCTCGTGGATCAAACCGGGCATCACCGCCTGGGACTCCTGGTGGACCGGCGTGAATCCGACCCAGCCCGACTTCAAAGGCCTCAACTCCCGCGGCGACACCCGTTCCCACAAGGAGTACATCGATTTCGCCGCCGAAATGGGCTTCTCGTACCAGCTCATCGACTGGTTCTGGTACGAGCCGATGAACAACCCGAAGGCCGACCTGACCAAACCGGCGGCGCACGTCGACATCCCCGGGCTCGTCGCCTACGCCCGCGAACGCAACGTCCGTCTGCTGCTCTGGATCGACTCCCACGACCTCGACCGGCAGGGCTTCGACAAGGTGTTCACGCAGGTCGCCGCCTGGGGCTTCGCCGGCGTGAAGATCGACTTCATGAACAGCGACAGCCAGGAGACCGTACGCTGGTACGCCGACGTGCTCGCCGCCGCCGCGAAGCACAAGCTGCTCGTCGACCTCCACGGCGCCTACAAGCCCACCGGACTCGCGCGCACCTGGCCGAACTACATCACGCAGGAGGGCGTGCTCGGCAACGAGTACAACAAGATCCCGTGGCTCGCCGACTCCTGCACACCGCTGCACACCATCACCCTGCCGTTCACCCGCGGCCTGCTCGGGCCGATGGACTTCACGCCCGGCGGTTTCCTCAATCGCACGAAGGCCGACTTCAAGGTCACCGAGCCGGCGCAGGTCATCGGTACCCGCGCCCGCCAACTCGCGGAGACCGTCGTCTACTTCAGTCCGTTGCTCTGCCTCTGCGACCATCCGGACAACTACCGCGGCCAGCCTGGTGTGGAGTTCTTCCGCGGCCTGCCCACCGGGGGGGACGAGGCCGTGGTGCTCGCCGCCGAGGTGGCGCAGCACGTCGTCATCGCCCGGCGCTCCGGCACTCGCTGGTACCTCGCCGCGATGAACGGCGACGCCCCACTCACGCTCACCGTCCCGCTCTCCTTCCTCGGCAGCGGCGACTGGACGCTACGCGCCTTCGCCGACAGCCCGGAGTCCGCCACCACACCGACCGCGCTCGCCGAGTCGACCACCGTCGTCCGCGCGAGCGGCACCCTCACGCTTACCCTCTCCCCGGCGGGCGGGTACGCCGCCTCCTTGGCGTCCGTATCCACACCCTGAAACCACGGCCACTGCACCCCGAACACATCCATGACCATGCCTGACTCGTTCCTCAAACTCACCAAGGCCGCCGCCCTGGCCTCGGTCTTCGCCTTCGCCGCTTCCGCCTTCGCGGAAGATGGCACGATCCTCCCGTTCGACGCCCCCGCCGAACCCAACGCCATTCCGCTCGGCACCGGCGGCGTGAAGGACCAGCCCGCGCCCGAGAGCTGGTTCCGCCAGTGGGGCGAGCCGATGGTGCGCAACGTTTCCACCGCCACCCTCACCCCCTTCCTGCCCGATCCCGCGAAGGCCAACGGCACCGCGGTCCTCGTCGCCCCCGGCGGCGGCTTCCGCTGGCTGTCGATCAACAACGAAGGCTGGAAGATCGCCAAGGCCCTAAACGAGCGCGGCGTCGCCGCCTTCGTGCTCAAGTACCGACTCTTCCCCACGCCCCCGACCCTCGAGGGCCTGAAGGAGTCGATGAACCGCACGTTCGCCGCTGTCACCCCGAAGGACGGCGAGGCCGCCGCCAAACCCGCCGCCCAGCCGCCTCGCCCGCCGGCCTGGGATCTCAGCAACCAGCTGACCGACGCCGAGGCCGCCTACGCCTTGATCGTGAAGAACGCCAAGGAGTGGGGCGTCGACACCGACCGTATCGGCATGATGGGCTTCTCCGCCGGCGCGGGCCTCACCATGCACTGCACGCTCAAGTCGGAGAAAATGAAGCTCGCCTTCATCGCCCCGATCTACGGCGGCATGGGCGCGGTCGAGGTGCCGAAGAACGCCCCCCCGATGTTCATCGCCGTCGCCGCCGACGACTTCCTCTTCAAGGGCGAGTTCGGCGTGGTGAAGTCCTGGTTCGAAGCGGGCAAGCCGGTCGAATTCCACCTCTACCAAGATGGTGGCCACGGCTTCGGCATGGGCTATCCCGGCCACCCGACCTACTACTGGTTCGAGCCCTTCACCCACTGGCTCGACCACAACGGTTTCCTCAAGGCCAAGGCCGCGAAGTGACCGCCTAGCCATCGCGCACTCTCCGCAACCGACCGGGACCGCCCATCAGCGGTCCCGGTCTTGCGTCTCTCGCGTATTGAACCCCTGCATAATAGACTGCCGCCTGCGGGTGGACCCGCTTGCCCCCAGGGGGGTCGGCGACTCGGTCCGCGGCGACTTCATGATCGCTCGTGGGCCGGCATTCACCGCCACTGCTCGCACCCACGACCGCGTTGAGGGCAACGCGGTCCACCTCAGTCAGTCTGTTGAGCGTAGATCAAGAATGCTCCGCCCCGTCGCCTCACTCTGCTTCTCGGCGTTGTTCTATAGCCTCGCGCTCGCCGACCTGTGCGCCGCGCCGGTCGCGACTCCCCCCGCCGTCGCCCTCGAGATCGACGGCGGACACCTCACGATCCAACCGCTGCTGGACAACGCCGTCCGCGTCCGCTTCACCCGCGACGCCAAGCCTGTGGCGCCCAGCCTCATTCTTTCCGACAACCTCCCCGCGCCCTCTGCCACCGCACGCGAGTCCGCAAAGGAGGTCTCCCTCGCCTTGCCGCGCCTGCGCGCCACCGTCGACCGCGCGACCGGCACCATCACTTTCGCCGACTCCACCGGCCGGATATTCCTCCGCGAGCTCGCCGGCTCCCGGCGCGTGGAAACGGCCACCGTGCAAGGCGAGCCCACGTGGTGTGTCACCCAGTCTTTCGACTCCCCCGCCGAGGAGCACCTCTTCGGCCTCGGCCAGTTTCAGGACGGCTTCCTCGACATACGTTCCCTGCCGCGCCGCCTCACGCAGGTGAACACGCAGATCGCGATTCCGTTCATCGTCTCCAGCCGCGGCTTCGGCCTGCTCTGGCACAACTACGGTCTCACCGAGTTCAATCCGGCCGACGAACGCATCCCACTGTCCGCCGCCACCGACCGTGGCGAAAGCACCGCCGTCGATGTCACCACCACCGAAGGAACGCGCCGGGAGGTACGCCATGAAGGCGTCTTCACCGGGCGCTTCACCGTCGCTGCCGGCGGGAGCCAGGCATTCTTCCTCGATGTCGGCCAGAAGATGGCACGCCGTTGGCACGTCGAGATCGACGGCCGCACCGTCGTCGACTTCGAGAATCTCTGGCTGCCGCCAACCACGAGCTGGTTCACCGATCTCACCGCCGGCGAGCACACTGTCCGCGTCGTCGGGGTAAAAGAGGATCGTCCTTCCCTGAGCTTCCGCCCCGCGACGGCGATCACGGAGTTCCGTTCCCCGGTCGCCGAGGCACTCGACTACGTCGTGATCGCCGGCCACGGCGACAAAGTCACCGCCGCCTACCGCCAGCTCACGGGTGCGGTGCCGCTGATGCCGCGTTGGTCGCTCGGTTACATCCATTGCCGCGAACGCTACAAGAGCCAGACCGAGCTGCTCGCCAACGCCGCCGAGTTTCGCGCGCGCCACCTGCCGCTCGATGTGATCGTGCAGGATTGGCAGTACTGGGGCCGCCACGGCTGGAACGCCATGCGCTTCGACGAAGCCGACTACCCGGACCCGGCCGCGATGATGCGGCAACTCCACGACTCGAACACGCGCCTGATGCTCTCGGTCTGGTCGAAGGTCGACCCGAAGTCCGAGGTCGGCCGCGCATTCGTCGAGCGCGGACTGTTCATCCCCGGCACCGACTGGGTCGACTTCTTCAATCCCGCCGCGTCCGCCTTCTTCTGGGAGAATTTCCGCACCCGGCTCGTCCCGCTCGGCATCGACGCCTGGTGGCTCGACGCCACCGAACCAGAGAACGACGACCTTGCCGGCCGCCGCACCCACCTCGGGCCGGGCGAAGTCGTGCGCAACATCTACCCGCTCTTCGTCAGCCGCACCGCCTACGAGGGCCTCCGCCGCGACACGCCTGATCGCCGCGCCTTCATTCTCACGCGCAGCGCCTTCCCGGGCCAGCAACGGTACGCCTCCGCCACCT
>JAEXPL010000098.1 GCA_023446865.1 Verrucomicrobiota bacterium
CATCTGCGAAGCGCGCGTGTTGGTCTGCGCGGCGGCGCCGAGCCCAGAGATGCGCGGCACGATGAGGACTGCCAGGAGGCCAAGGACGGCCACGACCAGCATGATTTCGAGGAGCGTCATACCGCTCCGGGAGCGCAGAGACTTGTTGCGCGTGTTCTTCATGGTTCGACGGTTGTGTTAAGGGGTGACTTTATCCTTCGGAGAGATTGCGGGGACCACGATCTCCTCAGTGGGAAGCGGATCCAGAATGGGGGTGATGTAGGCAACCAGAGTCCGAAGGTTGTCCGTCTTGCCGCGGCTCTTGAATCCCCATCCGATCAGCGGGATGTCGCCCAAGAGCGGGACCTTGTCGTCACTGACGGTCAATTGGCTCTCGACCAAGCCGCCGATCACCAATGTCTCGCCGTTCCGCACGCGGGCCGGAAGGGCGAATTTACGCTCGGATACAAGCGGGTATTTGTTGCCCGAAATGTCTTCCGCCCCTGCCCTGGCTGAAACCGTGAAAGCCAAGTTGAGCCGGATCTCCTCCTTGCCCGGTTCGGTATCGTCGTACACGCGCGGCAGCAGGTACGACGAGATGCCCACGTCGATGTACTGCACACCCTGCACGGTCTGAGCGCCGCTTGCGCTCGGTGTCGATACACTCGTGCTCTGGATGGGGATCTTGAGGTTCGACGCGAACTGCGTCTTCTCGTTGTTCAAGGCCACCACGCTCGCCTGATTCATCACCCGCCCTGCCCCACGGGTTTCCAGGGCATTGAGCTTCAAGTTGAGTTCCGCCGTGTTCAGAATCGCTCCCGTCGGAGTTGCCCACGTCGGGCGGTTCAGCGGGAACGAGCTCGTTCCATCCATGCTGAACTTCAGATTGCCTGTAAGCGTCGGCGTCATGCCGAGTTCGGCGCCCTTGTCGCGGTTCATCTCCACAAACAGCACCCGGATCGACATCTGGCGGAGCGGCCGGTCAACGACCCGGATGTATTCGTCCACGTATGTCATGCTCTGCCGCGGGGCGACGACGAGCAGCCGATTGGCGCTGGGCACATAGTTCACCACCGCTCCCTCGACCTGCTTCCCGACGCGCACTGAATATCCCGGAGGGGGAGGTAGGACGCCGGCTTTGCCGACATACCCTTCCTCCGCGACGGTAGCCTTCCAACCGGTGACCGGGATCTTCAGGTAGGACTGGACGCCCTTTACGATCTCGTCGGTCTTGGCGTCAAAGACGCTCTGGCTAGATGTGCCGGAGTCGCCCTGCGCTGTCTGAACGCCGCCGGTCATGCTGCCACCCATGCCGCCACCGTAGGTCCCGGAGTTGTTCAACCCCGTGTTGATCGTGGGCGGAGTGATATTGACGGTGCTCAGATCGTTGTACCGGAGCTGGTACGTCTTCATCACCAGTTCATCTTCGCGCGGTCTATAGAACGTCCACAGACCGTTCTGGTACTCCGCCTCGAAATGGTACCTGATCTGAAGCTCTTGCAGGACAGTCCATGGGTTGTGGATCGCCCGTGCATCCACGGGATCCTTGAACTCATCCCTGTTCGGCCCGATGTAGTTCATACCAGCGGCGTTCGCCAGAAGCTTGATCGCAACGTGGAGCGGGAGATTTCGGATCGGAACAGGGACAGGCGGGATCGCCTGGAGGCGCTTCAGTTCCTTCTCCAATGGGGTCTCGACCACCACTGGCGCGGCCGGCCGGGCCGTTTCCGTGGCCGCAACCGCCAAAGATGCCGCTTCGGCCGATGGAGCGGGAGTGGGTTCGGTGCCTGCGACCGTCGCCAGCGGCACGTCGGAAGCCGGCACAGTTGCCTGTGCAGCTTCGCTGGGGGCATTAACTGCGGCTCCCGTCCCATCCCTGCCCTTACCAAGGTCGGTCTCCACAACAGCTCGCGCCAGCGGGCTTGCGGGTCGCGTCTCCCCCTCGATCCGGTTGACCAGACCCTCGCGCCCAACATAGACCTTCACCTTGGGTGCCTCATCTGCCGACGGGGTTTGTCCGCCGACCACCGACACGAGCCCGAGCAGGGCGACCAGAGAGATGGGGAAGTGCTTAAAATGCATCATGAGCATGCCTCCAAAATTGGTTAGAAATGTCAATCGCTTTTTCGCAATGAAGGAAGTTGTTGATCGACCCATCGTTCGAGCCCCCGGGGAACCTTCAGTTGCATCCGGGGCCGGGTCATGGCGACATAGAGCAAATTCACCTCCTCCGCGAAGCGTCGCCGCGCGGATTCCGACTTCCGGGCGGCGAGCTGCTCCTTCTCGCTCCACACCGGTTTGAAATCATCGAGCAACTCCGCCGAGTCCCACTCGCGGCCCTTGCTCCGATGCGCGGTAGACAGGGACAACGCAGCCTCGGCCGGACCGACGGCAGATTTCTCCACGGCGCCGAGCAGCGCGGGAATGCCCTCCCGATGCTCCTCCACCAGGCGGTAGATGGCCCCCAGCTCAATGTCACCGGCCTCTTCAACGAATTCCTGAACCTCCGACCAGCCGCGGAATTTCCGAAAATACGGCGTCTTTACGTTCTCAGGACAGAGCCGGAACAGCTCATAGAGGTCGCGGATTTCCTGAAGCCGATACGGTTTCTCCGGGCTCCAGCGGTCCCGCTCGCTCGTACCCGCGTAGTGGATCTTCGTTCCCGGCTTGCGGATGAGTTCGTCCGCGGCCTTCCGGATCAGCCCGGCATTCGTCCGGCCGAGCACGACGCGCCCGAGTCCCGGCTGATGCCGGCCGGCGCCGACAAGGTGCACGGGGTCATCCTTCAACCGGTTCAGCACCACGGACGCACGGTCGGCGATCTCCTGGCCGAATCGGAAGCACCAAGTGAGGGATCGGACGTGGTCCGCGTCCCGCACGGCGTCTTCGATGGCATCGACCGCAAGGCGGAACGAGTAAATGCTTTGATGCGAGTCCCCGACCATGATGACACCGGCGGCGCGCGACTCGGCCATGCGCTGGGCGTATGCCGAGGTGATCGGATTGAGGTCCTGCGCCTCGTCAACGAAGATGACGCTGTATTCGCGGTGGACGACCTCATCAATGGCCCAGAGCTTCAGATAGCCGTCGTGCGGCATCGGCAGCGGGTCGCCCGTGTCCTGCATGCATCGCCAGGCGCGAGCCGCCATGTCCACCATCATCCCGCGGTTGGGCGCCCGGGCCGGTACGTGCTCCTCGGTGATCACGCGATCCAGCGAGTTGAGAAAGTTCGTGAGCACTTCGATGACCAGCACGCCCATGTAGGGGCTCGTCAGCCCCAGCCGCTCCATCACATCGCGAGGGCGGAGGTTGCCCAGCTTCCCCGTCCGGTCATTGAACTGCACGCCATGCGTGAGATAGGCGAGCGAGTGCATTGTCCGGCACTCCACGTTCTCCGGGAACGAATTCTTCGCCTCCTGCGCCAGTTCTCGGTTGTAGCAGAGGTACAGGATCGGGAGATCCGGCCGGCGACGCGCGTAGAAACGCAGTGTCGATGATTTCCCGCTACCCGCGTAGGCGCGGACCACCATGCGCTGTCCAGGGGACAGCTCCGTTCCGCAGATTTCCTCTTGTTCGGCTGTCGGCTTTGGGGCGGCCGACGCGCTGGCCTCAGCCATTGGTCGCTCCCGCTCCCGTCCCGAGCGCTTCCTTCGCCTTGATCGCGGCCGTCGCGGCTTCCTCCAAGGTCGAGCCAAACCCGAGTGCGTCAGCGGTCATCCGCGCGCGATCCATCCCGAGGTACGGGAGCTTGTCGATCACGGCGCTTCGGCCAGGAAGCCGCACCAGCCACCGGGAAGGGCAATTCGGGGAGTATTCGACGCAATGCGTGCGCTCCAGAAGCGGCACGGGGACGGTGACGGCCGTCAGCTTCTGGATGGCCGCACGCAGTTCCGCGATCCTCGCCACATGGCACTCCGGGTCGGTAGCCATGTCGCTCTCGTGGTAGCGGATCTGATCTTCAAGGGTCGCGATGACGTACGCGAAGCCTGTCACGTCGGCCGCTACCGCCGGCAGCGCCGGCATCTGGATCAAGGGAGAGCTCATGTGGAGTGTTCCTCACTCGCCGAATTCCATCGCCCGGTACGCGGCCGAGTCCTGACTCCACGCCGCCACCGGCACAGTGACCGGCACCTCGGGCAGCGGCGGCGGGACCGACGCCATCCGGGGCGCCGCCACCGGCAGCGGCGGGGGCACCGCAGCGCGCTTGGTGCCGAGGCCGAGGAGCATGATCGCCACGTGGAAGAGAGTCTTGACCACCCAGACGAACGCTTTGCCAAGGGCCACACCGATCAGGACGCCGATGAAGAGGTTTTTCATGTTGCCTCTAACCTACTCTCTTTTTGGTTTTAGTCAACTCCCCTTTTCGTCGCCGCTCCTCGCTGCGCCAGCGCGACAGCATGGAAACATTCACTCCGTGACGTTCTGCGACAACCTTGGCGGGATCGCCGTGCGCCACCTCGGCCAGGATCGCCTTCTTGATCTCATCAGTCCAGCGGAGCACCCGGCCCCGACGCTTGCCTGGACGGCACGGCGCCTTGCCATTACGCCGCGCTGAGGCCGCCTTCCGCGCCGAGGGCCGCTCCTTCATACCCTTCTTCAGGTACCCGGGCGCTACGATCAGGCGGACCTTCGTGAGGTCGAAATCGCCGTCAGGCGGGGTGAAGGCCACGGGAATTTCGCGACCGCCCTGTTTCAGTACGACTTGGAGTTTACGGCTCACGAATTGAGGAAAACCGATTAACCAGTCCGTTCAACGCAATTCAGGACATCATAACGGGGGGAGCGCTCGCCGAGCGTGCGGCAGCCTTGGCAGCGTTCTGCCGTACGACCGTCGTTGTCTGCCCTCCACCGCCTCCACCACCCCTACCGGACGAGTCCGCGTCGCCGAACTGCTGGCTCATTTTCTGCGCGCCGTTGCTCGCCCCGCTCATCGCACTGCCCACCGGCATCGCCGCCAGGCTAGCGCCGCCCGTCGCCGGCGCTGCCGCCTTCGAGACCATCTTGACGGCCTCGCCGCCCTTCGACAACGCCGTGCCCACCGCGCCGACAGCGGCACCACCACCCTGCGCGAGGGCGCCGACGAAGAAATGCGATCCGGCCGTGAATGCTTTCTGGATCAGGAATGGTGCCGCCACGGCGCCGGTCAGGACCCAGACGAAGAGGAAGACCGAGAGAAGTACAAGCATCACCAGCGTCAGCGTGCTCGCGCCTGTGACCATGCTCAGGGCACGGACGCCGACGATCTGGGCCATCGACGCGTTCGCCGGCAGAATAGCCTGCGCGCCGGTGTCTACGAACGATGCGATGGCATCGCAGATCGACAGGGTCCCGAGATCCCAGAGGCCCCACCCGAGGGGCCAGAGAAGAATGCCAAACCAGCTCGAAATGTACGTGGTGGCCTGGTGTCGAAAAAACTGGGTTCCGAGGCCGGCGATGAAAACCGGCATCAGCGCGATCTCCGCATAGAGCAGAAAATACCGCGCGAGGCCCACAAAATACTGGATCAGGTAACACGCCAGCGTCGCACCGAGATACACCACCGCCATCACGATGCGCACCATCGCCTCGGGCAAGGCGCTCGTCATCTTGAGCTGCGCGATCTGCGCCTCCCACGCATCCTTGGCGAGCCCCTTCGCGTAGATGAAAGGGACCTTCCACCACGACGCCTGCTCGGCTTCCTGCGCCGCGTTGATCGTGTTGTCCATGCCGGGGAAGAACGCCTTCGCAGCCGTCGTCAGCGCCGTGTCCACGATCTTGCCGGCGGTCGTCGTCCCGCTCTCGCTCAGATCCCCCGCGGTGTTGTTCGCGGTGTCCACGAACCACGGCACAATCTGCGGCAACAGCGCAATCACCCCGGCCAGGATGCACGCTTTGACGACCGCCTTGAGATTGTCGGCGGTCGAGTTCGCCTGAATCATCGCCGCGACCAGGCCGATGCAGAGGAAGAGAAATGCCGCGAGGGTGCTCGGCAGATAGAACCGACCGACAGCGGCCGGCAGATCGCGGAGCACGTATTCCGGGGCGAGCCTTTCTCCGAGGCTCTGCGCTGGCACGGCAACGGTCGCCACCAGCGCGAGACCGGAGACAAGGGCGAGGCGAAGTTTCATTTGCCGAGGGTCCCAAACGCCGCCGAGTTGAACTGCCCGGTGCCCCGGGGGTCTTTGACCGGCTTGATCTCCTCCTTGGTCTTCTCGGTCGATTTCCTGGCAGCGGCATCCAGCGTATCGGCCGCCTTCTTCGCCGTCGCGTCAACCTTCTCCTTGTCCGCCACGCGTTGACGTTCTTCGTCGCGGCGCCGCTGGATCTCCTCCTCGTCCAAGGACTGCTTCGCGTTCGTCACGATGCCATCGCTCGCATCCTGCTTGGCCTTCAATGCGTCAAGAGCGATCAAATACTGCTGCATGTCCGCCTGCGAGAGCGTACCGGCCGATTGGCGAGACGCCATCTCGTCGAGCAACGCCTGGCGCTGCTGCGCGATGCGCTTCTGCTCGGCGTTGTTGCGCTCGATCTCGGCTCGCAGGTTGTCCGAGTACGAATCCCCCGCGCTGTAGGTGTCGTATAGTGACACATCACGGTTCGCGGTCTGTCCGTCGATGGTCATCGTGGTCCCCACCGTCCGGTTCAGCGAGTCGAACGTGCTCATGCGGTTGCGCGCCGCACTGCCTTGGCTGTCATACGAGATGTCGAGGCCGCCAATCGAGGCGCGAACATTGGTGATCGACTGGAGCGACTTCTTCGGGTTGCCGACGACGTCCGCCATCTCCTGCCCCTGCTTGATGACCTTGTTGAATTGGTCGATCTGCTGCTTCACGGACTCGATCTGCTTGCCCCATTCCGCGATCTCGGCCGCGCGATGTGCGATTTCGCCCATGTCGGCGTTCCCGACAACGACGACGGTGTCTCCGACACCGAAAACGGCGCGCAGGCTGGTCGCCCACCCGAGCAGAGTGATGATGATGACAGCGGTCCTGGTCTTGATGAGCGTTCGCATGGTGATTTTCCGTTCCGTCGTTGTAGAGGGTTGCTGTTACTCGATGATTGGGACCGTCACGGTGTGGGGCACCTGTTTGCGACCGTCCTCGGTCTCCGTTGCGGCCGGCACGGTGTAGAACACCCGCCGGCCCTGCCCTTCCTGCTGATTGCCCACCCTGGCGTTCTGCAAGATCCACCAGGTGCGCTTGATGTTGTCGGACTGGCCCTGCACGTAGCCTTCGTCGTAGGCACCGTTCACACCATTGGAGTAGGCGGCGCCAGCAAGGGCGCCGGCGCCGAGGCCAGCCACTGTCCCCGCCGCAATCGCCGTGGGGCTTCCTTTCTTGATGGCGTTGCCGACAAGCGCCCCACCTGCGGCGCCGGCCAAGGCCATACCGCCTCCAACGCGCTGCGCGTTCTGTCGCGGGTTCGTTGATGCACAGCCGGAGCAGAACACCGCTCCGCACAGAAGGATCAGGACGAATTTCATCATAGTAATGGCTCCGGGGTTTCTGAAATGTTTATGACATGTCTAACGCTTCTCAAGAACTATCGCCAGCAATACCAGACCAGGCAGCCGAGCACTCCGACACCTGCGAAGAACGCCACTGACTGGGCACTGGCCGTCACCAGCTCCCAGAAGAGTTCGATGCGGCGTTGCCGCGGCGTGCGGAACACCTCCCGAGGTCTCGCGCCCTGCCCCTGCGCTACCGCCAGTGGGCGAAAGTCGCGGGGCCTTTTCATTGAGCCACCTCCGCGGGGGTAATCAGTCCCCCAAGTCCCGTTTCGCCCATCACTGCCTCGAAGGGATCGGGGTATTTCGCGAGCGCGCGCACGCGCTTGTCGAAATCCGAGCCCGAACTGCTCGCCACCCACAGCATCTGGTCGGAGGGGATGTTGCGGGCCACGCCCGCGATGTTCGACTCCAGGGAGAACATGAGGACGTCGGAATAGCGGCGCTCGATATGCCGCTGATGCTCCGGCAGGACGAAGTCGCGCACCGCCTCGACCGCCCGTTCGGGCAGTCCGACGGCACCCGCGATGTCCTCCAAGTCGCCGCGATCCTGCTGCTTGGTCAGGAAGAAGAGTTTCGAGTTGCCGAACACAACGGCCCTGATCGAGGACTTCTTCATCTGCGCGTACTGCTGCGTCGCAGTCAGCACCCAGGTGTTGAATTTCGAGAGCTGGGCGTAGCACTCGCTCATGATCTGCTCGCCGGTGGACATCGCCATGAAGCGACTCGCCTCCTCGAACACGATCCGCTTCCGCTTCGACCGCGGCATGCTCACGATGTGCGTGCGGACGAAGTTCGAGATCAGGAATCCAGCCGCCTCCTTGAGCTCCTTGTTCGCGTCAGGAATGTAGCCGAGCTCGAAATGCGCCACCGTACCGGTGACCTTGAAATTGGTCGGGCCGTCGAAGAGTTGCCCGTAGCTTCCGCCCACCCGGCACCAGTTCGCCAACATGGTGGCAAGGTAGTCCACCTCGGCCTCGTCATCGCCGTCGAGTTTCGCGAATCGCATCGTCTCAACCAGCGTCTGATGCGTCGGAAACTCCTCCGGCTGGAAGTACGCGAACGCGAGATTGCGCACGTCGGCGGACGTCTGAACGCCCTTCGAGAAGGCGATCACGTCCTCGTCCTGTACCCCCTCGAAGAGCCTCCAATACGCGTCCGGGTCGCTCCCCTTCAGGGCCTTGAGCTCAGCGAACGCCTCCACGGTGCCGGTGCCGGGCGCCATCCGCGTACGGCGGAATTGTTCCAACACGTACGCTTCCCGACAGACTCGCTCGTACTCCGCCTCGTTGGCGCTGCGCCAGTCATCGAAGGCGTCGGTGTAGAGCTGGTTGATGTACCGGGCGAAGAGCGCCGCCATGCGCTTGTTGCGGTCCTCGTCGCGCGACATGCCGGCCATTTTCGCGCAGAGCGCGGTGGCCGTTCCGATGGTGAGGGCGTTGAGCGGTGTCCCTCCCGTATCGAAATAATTGATCGTCAGGGATGAGTCGCTCTGGATGATGATCGGCGTCTCCCCCTGCAACCGGGTCCAGGTGCCGTAGCTCAGGCCCTCCTCGATGATCGCGGTGAAATCGTAGAAGGGCTCCGTCTGCGACAACACGTCCTGGATGGTGACCGACTTGCCGGAACGGCTCATGCCGAGAAAACATGCGTTCTGCGGCGTCCCGGTCGGCGAGAATGTCGCCACCCCGACAAGGTTGCGCTGGGTGCCATGATAGAGCGCCTCCCCCTGTTCGAGATCGCCGACGTATGTCGAGGACATCGGGAGTACGTCCGCCAGGTAGCCGCTCTCGGCGTACATGTCCCACGCGCGGTAGCGTCCGCCCAGCCAACCCGGGAAGGTCTCGAAGAACAGTTTGCGCGCCTGCGAAGCCATCGTGGTCTGATGGAACTGCGCTCCGTTCATGGCTTGCAGCGCCGACTTCACAGCCAACGTCTTGACCGCCAGCCCGTCGAGGGAACGGTCCCAGACCCGGATCACGGTGAGCACCTTGAACGGGATCGTGAACCCCGTCATGAGTCCGTCGATCTTCGTCCGCTTCTTCCTCGCCGCCGAGGCACTCGACTGGGTTCCCTCGCGCGAGGCATCGCCTTCCACCCGCCGCAACGACTTCTCCTCCTTGTCGATCTCGCGCTGGATGTTGACGGGGTAGATGTTCTGCGTGATCGCGTAATCGCGGGTCACTGCCGAAGTCAGCGCCTCGATCACACCCGGAAAGGTCTGCCGGGGCCACCGGGTCAGAACGATGATCGCATGGTAGTGGTCATCCATGCGGAAGACCACGTTGCCCTCGCCATCCGTCGTTTTGATGCCATCCGAGAAGACGCAGTTCTCCACCAGGCTCGCCCGCGGGTCGAACGCGCCGTCGCGGTCCTCCCGCGCGTCGCAGACATTCAACAGACTCGGGTTGAAGAACCGCTTCGCAAAGAGGTAATGCTCGACGTCGCCCATGGGTTGGACCCTCCCGATGTTGAGCACCGTGGCCGCTCGCGCGATGCGTTGCTCGATGATCCGCGCCTGTTGGCCGAGGAACGCGCTCGTCTGCGCCAGGCTGTACCCGCCCTTGGGCATCGTGCTGACCTTGCGGGCGAAGAACAATGCGAGCCGCTCCCGACGCAACTCGCCATTGTCCATGAGGGTCTTGAAGTAGTTGTAGCGCTCGTCCCGGACGAACCGCGTCCACTTGTTCGTGGCGCGGGTTTCGGTAACCTCGCGGTATTTCGCGAGCTCACGGGTGTAGTCGCTGTCCACCATCCACTGAATCTGCAACGCCCAGCCGTCATCGACCAGGCTGAGCAGGTTCCAGAGCTGTTCCTGAAACGCGTTCTTGGCCTCGAAGCTCGCCCCGCGCAGATCGGGCAGATCGAGATAGAAGCCCTTCGCCAGGACCGTCTCCTTCGACAGCGAGCCCCCCCAGAACAGCATGCCGTCGATGAAATAGGCGTTGGGGACGCGGCTTTCCCTGGCTGTGTAGACGAAGTAGCCGACGGCGCCGCCGACGACCGTGAGGGCAAGGATGAGAAAGATGGTGATCATGACGTACCTGTCACTTTTTGTTGGTTACTCCGGCTTTGCGGTTGGCCGCCAGCTCGCCGCTCTTACGGGCGGCCCGCACCAAGGGGTGCTCGACCTGCCCGCGCATGAGCGGCTCGGTGTTGAAATTCGTGCCGCTGAAGAGTTCGTCGTAGACGTCCCCGTGGTAACCCGGGGGCTTGTCGTGGAAGAAGAACATCGTGTAGGCGAACGAGACCACGAGCGGGCAGAAAGCGACGCCCACCTTCGCCATGAACCCCAGTTCCTTCAGGGCCGGCACCGTCATGGAAAGCCCCAGGACGATGATGCTCACCACGCCGCCGGCGACGACGAGCATGAAGTTGTTCAGGCTCAGTCCCGAGACCTTGCCGCCGTCGCTGTCGGTCCCCGAGTTGGTGCCCGTGATCCTCAACTGACCGCGCGGACCGCGGTTCCCGCTCTCTGTATCCATGATGTGTGATCCTTCACGGGCGGTGCGCCCGGTCCGTCTGTTCCACCGCCCGGACGAGCGACTGGGCCTCCTCGCACAGGAGATCATCGCCCGCCGGATCGTTGGAGTTGCCGAGATCCCGCATGGCCATGACGGGTATCATCTTGTTCTTGACGTGGTGCCCGAGCTGCCGCGCCCGGGCAAAGTCGTCGTCTTTCTCTTCGGCCGTCCCCAAACGCCGGCCGATGCGGCGGAGCTCGTCCACCGCATCGCCCAGCTCTATCCGCGGACCGCTCGCCGTTGGCACCGTGCCTTGCGAGGAAGACATCAGAATTGCGGCATCATCGACTGGCCGCCGAGCGTGCCCAGACCTGTCGCGGCGTAGATGCCGTACATGAACCACGGGCTCGCCGCCATGATGATGCCGGAGAAGATTTTCACCTTCCCCTGGCCGTCCTGGCGCATCTCACGGATGCCGCCCACGATCCGGATGGCCCCCCACGCGAAGCCGACGAGGATGATCGCGACGAGCGAGTACCAGATGATGTCGGCCACCTGCTGAGGCACCGTGATTCCCATCGCCTGGAAGTCGAGCTCTGGCAACCCCATCGCGGCGTAGGCGCCCTGCATGAGGAATACCGAGCTCGCGAGCATCAAGCCCGTGAAGATGCTCATCTTGCCCTCCTCTCCATGATCGAGCTGCGCGGCGCCGCTCATGATGCGGATCACACCGAAGATGTAGCAAAAGAACATCAGGACGATGATGAAAAACCCGATACCGATCTTGAATTCGGCGGGTATGAACCGGGTCATGGAGGCGGCGAGAAAGATGTGGTTTTCCATAGTTTTTTGGGTGCGCCACAACGTCCGCCAATGTGCTGGACATGTCCAGCACATTTTCGCTTCGCTCCCGAGCTAAACTCGGATCGTCTCGATCTCGCGCGCGGCCCCTTCGGTGGCAGACCGACGAGCTCGCCGCCCTACCGGGTTCGCGCGCATGTCCTCCTCCAAGGTGAAGAGCTCCGTTTGCAGCTTATTTAGGCGCCCTTCATCGAACTTGGTCAGCGTCTTCTGCTCGGCCTGAACCTTCGCCAGCCCTTCCCGCGCGCGAGCCACCTCGTTGCGCAGCCGGTCCGGATGGCTCGCCGCCTCTTCCGAGCGCACCTGCACGAGCTTCATCAGCGCCTCGGCGCTGCCGAATTTGGCGGTCGTCAAGGACTCGCCGGGGCGAAGCGGATGCGGCGGAATCGCATGCAGGACCGTGGTGTTGTCGAGCACGCTCGCGATGCTCTTCTCGACGGTCATCCGCATGCCGTTGATCGTCACCGTACCCATGACCCAAGTCGCCTTGTTCGCGGGGAGGTCCTGCTTTTTCCAGAGGTCCAGCACCTGCTTGGTGAATTCCTTCATCGCCTCGCGGCAAGGCCCCTCGAAGACCATTGGCTGCGCGCGCCCGGTCTCCCGCACTTCGATGCGAACGACCTGCGCCGCCTCGTCCTTGCCGGCGGCGCCGCCCACGGAGAACAACGCCGGCGGACGCTGGACGTTCGCGGCGAACCACGCCTTGAGCTTCTCGGCGGCCGGAAGCTCCGTGAGCTCCAACCGCTCGACGTAGGACTGCCGGCGGCGGATCTCGTCCACAACATCCCGAGCACGGTCGAATGAGAGTTCACGGCGCATCTTCTCCTCGCGGATCTCCGCCTGCAACTCGGCGCGCCGCATGACCCGCTTGTCCGAGACCAACAGCCCCGTGAACTCCTGGAGACGAACATCACCGCAATCCTCGAACTCCTGTCCGACGCCTTTGCCGGCCAGGGCCTGCTTGATGAATGCGTCCTTACGGAGAATCCGCTGGTAGACGCCTGGAATCACCGAGTCCTGCATGCCCCAGAGCTTGTTGTAGACCGTCGGGTTCGTGTTGCCCGGGCGCTCCATACGGCCGGTGCGCTGTTCCAGGGAACGGGGGGTCATGTCGCGCGGCGGGTCGAAATGGTGGCACACGAGCAGACGTTGCTGGAAGTTGTTTCCGGTCCCGAGCTTGCGCGTCGATCCGAGCGCGAACCGCAGTTCGCCGGAATTGAGCCGGTCGAACACCCGCTTCCGCTCCGCCGGATCGGATACCTCGTTGACGATGACGATCTCGCGTTCGGGCACGCCGCGGGCAATCAGCTTGCGCTTGATGTCATGGTACAGGTTGAACTCGCCCACACCGGCGGCCTCGGCTTTGTCGGCCTGTTTCTCCTGGTCCTCCTCGCTCTTGCCGACCATCGCGTCGGCGTCCTCGATCTCGATCTGTCCCATTTTCCCCGCCTTGAGCTCCGCCAGCTTCGACGTATCCATTGTCCGGTACTGATCGAGGAAGATCGCCTGGGTCGCCCGCTCGGCCTTCGTCTCTCGCCAGATGCGGACCGCGTCGTCCACCATGCGGTTCGCCACCGATGCGGGATTGTCCCGCGCAGACGGGTTCACGAGCCGCGGATCGACGGACAGGGTCTTGCCCACCTGAAGCAACATCAACGGCACCCAACTCATCTCCATCTTGTTCGGGTGGGACTCGTACCGCTTGTAAATCTCCGACAGTCCGTCGAGTTGGTCGGCCACTTCGCCGGTCAAGGGGACGATCTTCAGCTCCTGCTCCATCTTCGGCAGCCCCAGCCCGAGGGAGCTGGCGTCCATCTTCACATCCCAGCCCGCGCGGATGAAGTTGATGAAGATCGGGCCGTTGATGAACTTCGCCAGCCGGGTCTCGTATTTCCATCGGTTGTTCGCCTCGTTCAACTCCAACGCCGTCACGGTGACACAAAACGTCGAGCAGTATTGGTCGAATGTCCGAATGTTGAAATCTTCCAAAAGCTTCGGATGCGTCAGTCGGGTCATGTTCCACGCCTCCGCCATCGTGTTCGAGATCGGAGTCCCGGTGGCGCCGATCACACCACGGCCATTGCGCCGGTCCTGGATGTGCCGCGCCTTCATGAAAAGATTCGTCGCCCGTTGCGACGCCTGCGTGTCGATGCCCTTGATCCCCTGTCGGAGCGTCGAGAACGGCACCTTCTTGTAAGCGTCGATCTCATCCACTAGGAGCAGGTCCACGCCGAGGTCCTCCCAGTAGACCGCGTTGTCCTGGCGTCCCTCCAATTTTTCCATGACCCCGGCGAGCTTCTCGCGTTTGCTCTCCAAAGCCTTCGCGACACGACGGACATGCACATGCTTCTCCTTCGCGCGCTGCATCTCGTTGAGCGTCTCCTCGTACTCCGCGATCTCTTCCTGTAGGAAGCGGGCATGCGTCTCCGGCCGGTTCGGGATCAGGTCGAAATGGCTCTGGGCCATGACCACCAGGTCCCAGTTGCCGCTCTGCACCCGCCCGAGGAAGATGTCGCGATTGCGACGGTTCATCGAGTCCGCGTTCGCCACCAGGATGTTCGCCTGCGGGTACGCCTGCCGAATCGTATCCACGAACTGGGCGTAATTGGAGTTGTAGCAGACGATCATCGGCTTGTTCGCCAGGCCGATCCGCTTCGACTCGTAACCGACCAGGATCAGGGAGAGGGTCTTGCCGAAGCCGACTTTGTGATCGAACAATCCGGCCTGCTCGGTGAGTCCGCGGGCCACAGCGTCACGCTGGTTCGGCCGCGGCACAAAGGCGTTCGAGAGCCCCGGGAAAGCCAGGAAGTCGCCCTTGTATTCGGGCACAACCATGTTGTTGAACGCCTCGTTGAACGATTCTTCCAGCGCGCTCCGCAACTCCTCGTCGGACTTGATCCAACGGAGAAAGTCCTCGCCCATGCGTTCCTTCTGCTGGTTAGCCAACCGGCTCGCCGCCTCGTCAAAATGCGTCCGCCCCTCATCATCCTTCCAGGTGATCCGGATGTCGCGCTGGTTGAGTGCGTTCTCGAAAATGTTCATGCCCCCCATCGCCTTGGTGCCGTATCCACCTGCCGACACCTCCGGGCTCGCCCACGGGTCGCCAGTGAAGACCCATTTGCGCATCATCGGATAGTAGCGCACGCCGAAGTCGTATCGCTGTCCCAGTTTCTCCCTGGCGAAACGCGTGACGACCTCGTCCGGAACCCACGATGCGCCGATCTGGATCGAAATCTGATCGAATGGAATCAGCTTGGGTTGGACCCCCTCCAGCGCCGCCACGTTGGCCGACAACGACGGATTGGATCCGATCAGGTTGCTCGCCACCTCCAACTTGGCGACCACGTTGCCGGACAGGTACTGCGCCCGCGACTCCCAACGCCCGGTCTCGGGATTCTCGAAGGCCAACCCGCTGTCGCGAATCAGGCGCTGCACCCCCTCGACATCGTCGCTGCGCCCGCAGAGCTCCGCGACGTACCCGGGGACCACCTCGCCCTTCTGTCCCAGCGAGATCATCACGCCGTCTTGGATCGTGTCCGCCTTCTTCGGTGCGACCGCAGGAAACAATGTCCGCTCGGTGAAGACCTGGGCCTTGACCGCCTTCCGGGCCGCGCCGTCGCCGACCACCGTCTCAAGGGCGCAGACCGCCCCGAACTCCGGATCGTCGCCCAGGATCGCCTCGACCGGAGCGGTCAACCGGACGCTCCCCCAGCGCTCCACGTACGCGTCATAGACGCGGTTGAGCTCGGCTCGGGTGGTCTGGCTGTCGCTCTCGGCCGCGACCGGGTTGAGATCCACCGCGATGAGACGTTTGTAGCACTCCCGGACCCCGATGTAGTCCCGCGCCAGCTCGTCGGCGCGGTCGGCGTTGTACCCCCTCGGGAATCCGTACGGTTCCTCCCGGGCCGGATCGTCGCCTTTCGCCGGCACAAGCACCGGCCGCCGCCACGGCGGTTCCACCAGCCCACGGTTGTTGCCGACCTGGTACACGCGCCCCTCCCGCAACACGAGGCTGCCGATCTTCTCCGAAAGGACGGCCATGAGCTGCTCGCTTCGCGTCTCTTCCGTGTCGTTCTCGACACGTGTTGAGGAGTTGGGCACGTCGCTCGGAAACAGTTTGATCGCCTCCGCGAGCCGCTCCACCAGCGGCGCCGCGCCGTCGGGGCTGCTCACCGTGTACTGCCCGCCGTCACGGCCGCCTCCGTACATCTTGCCCCGCATCGAGTGGTAGCCCAGCACCATCTCCGGATGCCGGAAGAAATACTCGTTGATCTGGACCGTCGTCTCCGGTTCCTCGGGCTTGCGCGAGCTGTAGATGTCCGCCTTCGGCCGGAAGATCCCCGCCGGAGGGAGCGGCACCGGAACCAGCTCGACAAACGGCTCCTGCGCCACCGCCTGGCGGTCCGGCTTCCGCAGCACCAGCACATCGGTCACCACTTCCGTGTTCGCGCTGTCCTCGAACGCATCGGAAGGGAGTCGGATCGCACCCAGCATCTGCGTCTTCTCCGCGAGGAACTCGCGCTGCCGGCGGTTGTTCTGGAGCGTGCTCGCCGACGTGATGACCAGCGCCAGGCCGCCGGGCTTCAGCTTGTCCATCGACAGCGAGATGAAATAGTTGTGGAGGTTGAGCTGCTCCTCCGTCGTCTGGCCCGCCGGCGCCGTGTCGGAAAACGGCACGTTGGTGATGACCAGATCCTGCGAGTGGTTCGACACGAGCGCATCCTGGAAGGCGATGTTCTCCACCTTGCACTGCGGGTAGAGCTGTTGTGCGATCCGCGCCGACACCTCGTCAAGTTCGGTGCCCCATACGGTGCTCGCCGCCCGGAGATCCGCCGGCATCGTGCCGATGAACACCCCGTTGCCGCCGAACGCCGGTTCGGCGACCTTGCCGCCACGGAAGCCGAGTTGCCGCGCCAGATCCCACATCTGCCGCGCGACCGCCGGCGATGTGTAGTGCGCGTTCAATGTGCTGTTCACGGCAGCGGTCCACTCCGACTCCGTCAGAAGCTCCCTGAGCTCGTTGTACTGTTTGCCGTAGGTCCGGTACCAGCTCTTGGCGTCGTCCGGGATCCGATTCCGGTAATACTCGCTCGTCTGGTACATGCTGTCCTTCTCGAAGAAGTACGCCGAGCCGTTGTTGAGCACCTCCTTGCAGCCGCCAAAGCCCGAGAAAGCCGCCAACACCTGCTTCTCCTCCGGCGAGGCCAGGCGGTTCTCGGACGCCAACCTCTTGGAGAGACGGATCGCCGCGATGTTCGCCGCGATCCGGGTCTTCATGCCCGAGGGGATCGGGTCCCCCTCCATGACATAGTCCCGCTCCTCGGGCCGCAACTCGGGCACCGGTGGCTTGGCCGGGGCCGGCGACACGACCGGAGGAGGCACTTCCACGGGCGGGACGGTGGTCGGGCTGGCGACCTCCGCGGCCGGCGCCGGCGCGATCATCTCCGGCGCCACCTCCGCAAGAACATCGAAGAAGCTGAACGCGGTTTTGGGACGGGGCTGAAAGCGGGCGCGAGGTTGCATAAATTCAGTTTTTGTCCCGCTCGGGATCGCGCTGTCAAGAGCGGCGGCATGTTGGGTTATGAAGCGCTCAACTTCACCAGTTCCGACGTTCACTGGTTGTCAATGGGCGCAAGGGCGCAAAAAAGCGGCAGACCGGAGCCTGCCGCTTTCCCGTATCCATGACCTACAAACAACCCTGCAAAGTTCAGACGATCCAGCGCGCCACCATCAGCCCGATCAGAACGCCGCCCGCCATCGCGGACACCATTCCCGCCCAGGTGAGCAGCATGGACTTCACCGTCTTGTCGTTGATGAGCTTCGCCGCGCCGTGGATTCCCTCCATGACGTCGGGGATCACTTCCAAGAACTGGCCATTGATGTCCACGAGGCGCTTCTGCTCCGCCCGGAGGTCGTCGATCACCAACCGGAGTTGCGCGGCCGTCTCGCTCATCGTCGCGACTTCCGCCATTCGCTCCTCCAGTTCGGAGATCAAGGTCGCAATCACCTCGTCCTGCTGACGAAGGATGTCCACGAGCCCCCGCATCCCCGCCCGCTGACGGATCTCGAAGAGCCCGAGCATCTCGGAGGTGATGAATATCGGATCACTGGGGGACACGCCCTCGCGATTCGCCCACTGCTCCGTTAGGCGTTCGATGGCGGGGAGTTTCGTGAAGCCTTCCTCGTAGAGGCGCTTCAACTCCGCACTTTCCGACAGAAGGTCCTCCAGCGGGCGTTTCCCGTTGGCATCCTGAATCTCCCCCCGGCCGGTGCCCCGAGCGGTCTCGGGGTCGGTACCCTGCTCGTTTCCTGAGTTCATACCTGGTTTCCTATCTCGGTGCTCGGCAGGATTCGTTCGTCTGCGTAGCCGTGCCGTATCAGCCAACCGCAGACACTGTAAATTATTCCTTCAGCGGTGTCGGCAGAAGCATTGTGGCAACGCGCTCGAACTCGGCATTCACCGCCCGGGTGGCCGTGATGAACCGCTGCTTGTCCGCGATGAACAGACCTTCGATGTTCGCGGCCCGGTTCAGCGGCATCCGCTCCGAATTCGCCAACAGCGCACCCTCCTTCCAGAGCTTCGCCATGGTGATCTCCTTCGCGCCGAACTTCATCGCCAGCTCCCGCGCCATGGATTTTGTCCAGAGCTCCGTGCTGGGTGCGTTCTTCAGGTTGCGGACGAAGAGCCATTGCACCTTGTCGCCGACCAGTTGGAGCAAGTTCGCCGCCTGCTCCAGAATATCGACGTCCTCCTCGACCATGTGGACGTACGTGATGTCCAAGCCGCCCGGGACGCTGTCACGGATCTCGAAGAGGTTGATCTCATCCACCCAACCTTGGAACGTCTTGCGTTGCTGGGACCCGAGCCCATCCACCACGGCGACATCGGCCACGTCGTCGCAGAGCGCGATCAACGGCTTGTCCATGTCGTTGGTGCGATCCACATCAACGAACGTCGTCACGTCCCGGTGGTAGTTCGTCAGAGTCAGGTTCTCGAAATCCGGGTCGAACGCCTTCACGCGCGGTCGCGTCGGATGATTGAGAAGCCACTCGATCATCTGCACGCAGGTGTAGCTCTTGCCGCAGCCGCCCTTGCTCGTAGCCGACAAAATCAGCCGCTTGCGGCACGGCTTGCGCTTCTCTTCCGGAGGGGGGGGAGTCTTGGCCATGATGTTCTTCAGGTTGAGGTTGAAATCGGAAATTCAGGAATCAGGTGCGCGGCGCGCGCACTCGCTCGGCCACCATCTCGGACGCCGTCATCGCTCGGCCCGTGCGCCCGGCCTGCGGAGCCGCCGTACTAACGGTGTTGGGAGCGGCCGGCCCGCCGATCCGGTCCGGCACGCCGCGCGGCTTGGCGCGCCGCCGCACCGGCATACCCAGCTCCTTGTTCCGGTACTCCGCAAACACCTGCGAGAAGTACGGGAACCCGGTGCGCACACCGCCTTTCTGGAAGGCGGCATGGATTTCCCGCACGGTCATTCCAGCTTCGAGCGCCTTGCGAAGGAGTCCTTCGTGTTGCGCGAAGATGTCCGCCAGGCGCACACCACGGTCCCGCCCCACTCCCTTCAGCAACTCCTGATCCACCACATCCTTTTCGTAGCTGGCGAGGAAATCGGCGGTGCTGGCTGTGCGGTTTGGCATTGCACTTTCTCTCCGCAAATTTATTCGACTTGTCAAACACTCTTCGCATGCCATCCGACACCCTTCCAAAGTCGATCCAAGCCCTGAAGGCGCGCAAACAGCCCAAGGCTCCCTCGCCGGCCGCCACCCCGAAACCCTCTTCGGCCGCTCCTCGGCTCGCCTCGATACCGTGGCTGGAATTCGCGGTCGTCGCGGCCGTCTCCGCCCTCGTGGTCGTCCTCCTCCAGGTCTGGGGCCTGATTCCTTCACCGACACTGGGGTTCATCAACCGCATCGCCGCATCCATTCCGCAGGTCCGCAGAGGGGAGTGGATGCCCCCGAATTTCTCGGTCTACCACCTTCCCTGGCTCTTCCCCCTTCTCGCCGGCCTCGTTGGAGGGTTCCTGGGCCGGGAGTTCATCTTCGGGAACTCGACCCCGGGCAATGCGCGCAAGAAGGGATCCTACACCTGCAAACTCGGCGGCCTGACCTGGGACCGAAACTCCTTCTGCCGCGGCTGGCTCATCACTGGCGCCACGGGTACGGGCAAGGCTCTTCGCCACGACACCCCGATCCGCTACCGCGACAGCGACGGCAATGTGGCGACCAAGCCCGTCTCACACGTCCGTCCTGGGGATCTCCTCTTCACCCATGGCGGCGCGCCCGCCACTGTCCTTGGCGTCTACCCGCAAGGGCGGAAGAAGCTGGTCCAGATCACCGTCGCCGGCGGTCACACCGTGGTTTGCTGTCTCGAACACCAGTGGGCGATCAGGATCCTCGGAACACCCCCGCTGTTCCGTGTGGTGGACACAGCCGAGCTCCTGAATCGTTTCCGCGACGGCGCCGTCGATATGCTTCCCCGACTGGCCCCGGAGGCTCCCGACGCCACCTCCTGGCACAACATCCTGACAATTGAAGACGCCGGCGAGGACATGGCCGTCTGTCTCGCCGTCGATGCCCCCTCCCGTCTCTTCGCCCTCGGCAACGGCCTCCTCACGCACAACACCCAGGTCGGCATCAACGTCCTGATGCACCAGCTTTTCCAGAACGAATGCGGGACGCTGGACGAGGGCTGGTCAGGATCCTCGCTGGCCGCCACAGCGGAACGATACGCCGCCAAATTCCTCGCGGACACCAAGCCCGTGTACGATGAGCTCAAGCAGATCGCCGACCAGATCGCCGACATCGACGGCAAACTGCATCTCGCACGCCAGGCGACGATCAACGCCCAACTCCGCAAGGAGCTCGGCGACGACGCCGACCTCGACTCCCCCACCCGCCAACAAAAGGAGCTCGAACGCCAACTGGACGCCGCGCGGCTCAAATACGAACAGACCGAAGACTCGATCCGTATCCCACGCGAGAACTACTCCCGACGCATGTTCGAGATCGAACGTCTCAAGTTCTCGGAGGCACCATGGGGTGGCGTCTGCATGGACGAAAAGGGTCTCTACTGGCAAACGCTCTCCGGCATGGCGCGGCACTACGGGCGCGACCACCACCTCTGCCTGTTGCAGACCCGCCCGGAGTGGGCGGGGCCGAACTGGAAGCCTGTCACCCGGTTCAACCTCTTGTCCGACTATTCGATCCCGGCCAACACCTACGCCGACGCGATTGTCGAAACCGCCACTTCGCTGGCCGGCGGCGAAGGCGACAAGGGATTCTTCAAGACACAGGCCCAGACCCAGATCGGCAAGGCCATCGAGCTCTGCCGCGCCATACGCACCGCCCAGCTCGCCAGTGGAGTCGCGAAGGACACCGCCACTGCGCCGAACCTCAAGCTCATCTACGATCTCCTCAAATCGCAGGCCGACTACAACGAGTTCCTCGTCGCCGTCGGCGCACTTGGCAAACCCAACGAGATCGCCGAGGTGGACCGCAAGGGACAGCCCGTCTCCTTCATCGACGCGAACGGAGAACCCACCGACCAAGCGTACGGTCCGCCGTCCCTCGTCAGCCCCCAGATCACCGAGCTTCTCGGGCACTTCCAGAAGAACTACTGGGCGCAACCCAAGGACCAGCTCGGCGGCGTCATCGGCACACTCCAGAACTACCTCGCCTACTTCCAGACGCCGGAGATTGCCGAGGTGTTCTGCTCCGACAACACGTTCGACCTCGATGACATCGAGCGCGGCAAGATCATGTGCGTGGCGATGCCGCAGAAGTTCTCCATCGAGCGCCGGTATGTTTGCACGATCCTGAAGATCCTCTCCTACAAGCTCATCCTCCGGCGCTTCGACAAGGACAAGAAGACCTTCGACAAGAAGAACCTCATCGTCATCTGGCAGGACGAGGTGCAGCGTTTCATCATCCGCGAGGATGGCAACGTGGACGTCATCCGCGAGGCCGGCGGCACCACCGTGATGGCCTGCCAGTCGAAGGCTTCGCTGTATCCTCCGCTCGGAGGCAAAGAGAAGGCGAACGTCACGATCCTCAACCTCCGCAACCGCCTGATCCTCCGTGCGGCCGACGACGACTGCGCGCAGGGCTCCGCGGAGTTCATGGGCAAGGCCGAACGCGAGAAGATGAGCCGTTCAACGAGCAAGCAGGGCACCTCGTACTCCTATTCGCCCGAGGAGCAGTTCATCATCAAGCCGCACGAGTTCCGGAACATCCCGGATTTCTGCGCCGTCGTCTACCACGCCTCCGGTATGTGGCGCACGTATTGCATCCAACCGTACCAGCCTGACGGCGCAACGCCGATCTGGTGGTTCGGAGGCCGGCCGGTCAAGGGCCGTGATCCGAAGACCGGCCGCCCGACCTACGGCCGCGCCATTGCGCCCAAGGCTCCCTTCGGCGTCCGCATTCGCCACAAGCTTGGATTCCGCACGGACTGCGTGCACTTCACGATCCCCAAGGCACGCGGCCGTTAGCACACCCCCACCCGCCCGCGGAGCCCAGCATTTCATTCGGATGCCGCGGCTCTCCTCACCCCGTTCTCGTGGCGCTCCGCTTTCCTCCTTGCATTTTTGCAAGTTATCTTGCATGTCTGCAAGTGTAATGACGGCCGCACCTGCCACACACCTCTCCCCCGCCGCACTCGACGTGCATGAATACGCGGCGCATCGTCTGGCCAAGCACTACCTGGCGAACCTCCGGTCCTTCCGGGAACTGCCCGGCACCCGCCTTCCAACCCTCGCATGGTTCGCCGCCGATCTCGCGACCCGTTGCGCCATTGGAGAGAGTTTCGCCTTCGCCCGCCGCCGCCGGAACGCGTTCCGCCTCAAGCCGCGCTGGGATCTGATCGCCCGCCTCGCCGAGACCGAAATTCGTGGGGTACTGATTACCGATACCGAACTTGCCTCGAAACTTCTGCGTATCCGCAGCATCGCCCCCCCCCAGGCGCAAGACGCCGCGCCGGCCAACTGAAATACCTCCACCATGCCGCTCCCTATCGAAATCCAACAGCTTCGCGCCAAGCGCAAGACACAGGCCCATAACGAGCGAGCGATGCAAAACTCGCTCGACTATCGCGACGGCTACGCCGCCGCTTTCGCCGACTACACGTCTTTCCGTGAGCCGATTGATGGACTCGAAGAACTCGTCGCGCTCAACGAGAAGCACATCGCCGGCTACCGGGCTGGCTACGCCGCCGCGCGCCGCGGTGCGCCTAATCGCTGGCCTCACCACCCCGCCCCACAACGCTTCGGCCACGCGGCCTGACTCGTCATGTCCTACGAAAACACCCATTGCCCCTGCGGCGGTCGGAAACCGACGGACACCATGCTCTGCTCCGGATGCGAATCCGCTGTAGCGGGTTTGCCCGACCGGCGCGAGATGGACAACCCCGCCGCAAGCTTTGAGCAACGCCGTCGGGCCGCCATCCGCGTCCTCGCCGTGGCTCGCCGGCGGAATCACACCCCCTACACGTCATGACGCCGCTCTTCCCGTGTTCTCGGCGGACGTCGCTCGCATTGACTCGCGAGCGGCGCTGCCCGTGCGGCTGCGGCGCAGTGCTCCGGAGGTACAACGGCGCTCGCGAGCCTGTTTGCGCCTCCGTCTGGAAGCTCATCGCGCCCCAGACCCGAGCCTCGTTCATGCTCTCCAACTTCCACGGGAGCAAAGCGCAAGCCGCGCGAGAAATCCTGCGTACCGCCCGCGCGATCAAACGATCCCGCTCCCTCCCAACAGCTACCCCATGAAGCCTTCCACAACAGCCAAGAAGCCCCTCAAACCCCGCAAAGACGTCGATCTGCGGATCACTCCGGAGGCACTCCTCCGGCGTCTCGGCCCCTTCGACCTCGACCCCTGCGCGAACACCGAACAGCCGTGGCCGACCGCCGCCACAATGATCAATGAGCGCGACGATGGCCTCGTCAGTCTCTGGCACGGCATGGTCTGGCTCAGCCCCCCGTACGCGCGGAGAAAGGACCTCGCGATGTGGCTGGAACGCATGGCGCTCTACAACCAGGGCATCGCGCTCCTCTACGCCCAAACCGACTCCGCGCTGTACCAGGAACATGTCTGGCCCGTGGCGCGAGCCTACCTCTTCCTCCGTGAGCGCATCGTCTTCCACCTCCCGGACGGCAACCGCTTTCCCGCAGGACTGGGCATCCGCGGGCCGTTGGTCCTCGTGGCGTACGGCGACGAAGCCGCGGCGCGCCTCGCCAGGTGCCGCGATCTCGGGGCTCTGCTCGTCGCCCCGCCGGCGGAGCCTCTCCATGCCTGAACGCCCGGCATCGCCCTGCACCCCGCCCGGCCCCCTTGCCAACTACCGCTGGATCATCATCAACTACTCCGGCGGCAAGGATTCACAGGCGGCACTTCACCATGTGATTGCCGCCTGCGACCGCGAAGGCGTGCCACGCGAGCGCCTTGTGGTCAGCCACCAGTGCCTCGGAGCCATGGAGTGGCCCGGGACGGTCGATCTCGTCCGCGAGCATGCCCGCCACTATGGCCTGCGCGTCGAAATCACGCGATACCGCGACCGCAGCGGCCACGAGCTCAATCTGCTCGAATACGTGCGCAAACGGCGCCGCTGGCCCTCCAGCCAACAGCGGTATTGTACGTCGGAATTCAAACGCGGGCCAGGCGGCCGGGTCATCGTCAAACTCCACCGGGAAGCTCCCGGCCGCGTGCTCAACATCTACGGTTTCCGCTCTGAAGAGTCCCCCGCGCGCGCGGCGAAGACACCGTTCGCCCTCAACAAACGTTTTAGCAGCCGGACCCGCGAGGTATGGGACTGGCTCCCCATTCATGACTGGCTGGAAAGCGACGTCTGGCGCATCATTGGTGAGTCGCCACTCCGCCATCACCCCGCATACACCCTCGGCATGCCCCGCCTCTCGTGCTGCTTCTGCATCTTCGCGCCTCGGGGAGCGTTGATCATCGCCGGCCGCGCGAACCCTGCTCTGCTTGATGAATACTGCGCCGTCGAGGCCGAGATCCAGCACACATTCCAGAACGGCCGCGGCATCGCGGAGATCCGGGCCGCAATCCGCTCTGGTGAACAGCCCGCAGCACCGAACGCCGTATGGAACATGTGAGTTCACCTCTTCCAACATCCTAGCCAATACCGCCATGAACCTACTCGCCGCGCTCGTCACCGTCCGCAATTCGGCCCTCAGTGACCTCGATCTCGCTACCGCAGAGCAGACTAGCCAGTCGCACCTTCAATCCCTTACCTAACCCACCTCCCATGAAGACCTCGGACATGACTTTCACCGAATGGGCTGATGCTCTCGCCAAGCGCGGGAGCGATGAAGATCCCATCGTTCACAATGGGATCGAAACCACCCCCCGGAGCCTGAGCTACACCAAGTCCCCGGAGGAGCGTATCCGCGGGGTTCAAATCACCTACTCGGGCGGTACCCCCCTCCATCGGATTCGCGGAACCTGCGGCGGAATGCTGCGTGAACGGGGGCGCCGTTGAGCCCGATCACTCCATCCCCATTCCGTTCGCTCAACGCACGGTTGATCCGTACGGCGGACGAAGCCCTCGCGGCGATTCTCGCCGCAGACCGGGCCATCGCAAGGATCGTCGGGCCTCGCCGGATCGGTAAAACCGACCTCGTCTCCGCGTACGCCCGCTCGCAGCGCATCCCACTGTTGAACTGTCCCATCCGGCCGTTGCTCGCCGACACCGAGCCTTCCGGCGTGCTCGCCGAAATCGTGGCCGCTGAGATCGCCTCCCTGGCGCATACGTCGCCGAAACTTCACCGCGCATTCACGGCAATCATGCGCAAAGGCCACAGCGCCGGCGCCAAGGACGCGCTTGGCGTCGAACTCACCGCCGGCCCGCTCCATGCCGCTGCCTCCACCGAACGCTCGCGCGCCGAGGTACCGGCGCCAACACCGAGCGCCTCGACCCTACTCCGGCACCTCAACCTCGCCGCCGCCGAGCTCGGCGTCCGCCCCGTCGTCTTCTTCGACGAGGTCCAAGAGCTGGCCGTCGGACGTCTCGCCGCCCGCGGCAAGGCCGCGATCTGGGATCTTCGCAACGAGATCCAGCATCACACCGCCGCTCGGTATGTCTTCGCCGGCAGCAACCAGCGGCTCTTCACCCAGCTCCAAGCGGCGAAGTCATCCCCCCTTCTCAATCTTGGAACCGCGCTGGAGCTCCCTCCGCTCACCCAAGCTGAAATCGACGCCTGGGCTGTTCCGCTCTTTACGGCCGGAAAGCGGCACGTGCGGTCACTCGCCGCTGCATGCCGGCTCCTCTGCGGCAAGATCGGCGAAGTGGCCGAGGTCTGCGACTGGCTCTGGGCGAACAGCAAACCTAACGATGTTCTCGATGACGCACTCCAGACGACGGCTGTCCACGCCGTCGTCGGCGGCCAAGCTCCCATCGAGCTCGCGACCCGCCGACTCACGCCGGCGCAGGCCACCGTCCTCCGCTGGGTACTACTCAACCCCGGCATCAGTCCGTACGCTTCAAAACTCGGATTGAACGACGGCACAATCCATCGCGCCCTCGGCGCCCTGGTTGAGCTCGGCCTTGTGGAAACCTGGGGCCGCAGCCGCTTCTACATCGCATCGCCGCTGCAAACGATGCTCACCATCTCGCCCGCTCACCGCGCCCTATTACCAAGCCGCCCGGTGTAACCAATCCGGCCAGCCTTGCCACGTCGCACGATACACGACGTCCGGCCTCCGGGGGATGTCGGCCGGACAGGCACCTCCGGCTAACCACTTCCTCCACTCGGTCTGCGTGCACAGCCCAAGAGATCGCGCAAATAGCCGCGCTGTCTCGAAATCGCGGTACTCGACCCGGTGACGCGCGATGTTGCCCGTCCCGAGAAAATCGCCCCACCCGAGCCACCCCCGCTTCCGGTACACGGCCTGTGGACTCACTGGAATTCCAGCCGGCCGCGGCGGCCGATCAGCCATCTCACCTCGGCACCAACGCCACCATTCCACCTGGCCACGCAACCCAAGTTCCTGCGCAAACTCACGAGCCGCCGCGAACGTCCGCATCTTCGATCCCGGCTTCACTGTGGCCTCCGCCTCGACCCCGAGGTAATCGTGAATACCGACCCATCCCCGCCCTCGATAAACCATCGCGGGATTGCTGGGGATGTTCGCCGGCCGGGGCGGCAGCTCCGACCGTTTGCCGGCGGCCCACCGCCGGTGCTCCGCTTCGGTCGCGAGCCCCAAATGCTGCATGAACACGCGCGCCTTGGTGTACGAAAGAAATCTCCGCCGGTAGGGAGCACGGTTGGCCGTTCCGAGCCAATCACGCCAAGACCTCCAGCCACGCCCCTCGTAGATTCGCTGCGGGTTCGACGGGATGTCCGCCGGCCGCACCGTATCTCCAAAATCCCCCGAAGCCCAACGGAACCATTGCGCCGCCGAGCTCAGCTCAAGACGCCGCGCGAAGTCTCTCGCCGCTCTGAACTCTCGGAATTCATCCACGGGTCGTTACCTCCATAGCGCCATTCCGGCGAACACGACGCCGACAACAGACACCGCCAGGACGACAATCGTCAGCCAGTAGGTTTGCCGACCTACGCGAACGGACTCTCTCGCGGCGGCCGTCGCCTGCCGGCTCTCCGCCAGCGCCTGTTCCGCACGCTCCGCCTCAACCCGGGACTCTCTTCCGTCCAGGACCCATTGTCGCACCCTCGCGCGCGCCTCCTCCATCGTGTCGATCTCGACCCGTCGCAACGCGTATTCGTAGTCCTCACGCGTCCATTCCACCGTATCGCGGATGAACGACGCCAGGTCCGGCATCCCGCGGAGTATCCTCTGAATCTCAGCTTCACGTTGTATTACCATGTTCCCTCCTCACTGGTCCCCGCCATCCGACTCGTCTCTCAGGCGGTATCTTGCGCGCTCCTCCGGAGTCATCCTCGCGATAGCGAGCGACTCCCGATATTCGTGCGCCTCCGCCGCCATCGTGAACGTCGCATCCATTCCCTGTTCTCGGACAAAATCTCGCACTTCATCAAGCGTGACACGGAAGAACTCCTTCCGCGGATTGACCAGGTTCACGCGGAGCTCCCCGAATCTGTCATGAAGACGTCTTTCGAGGGTAGGGGCATCGTCACTCCGGATCATCGCGTGGATGTCGAAATCAAACGGCACCGAAGCGTCGCTGAGTTCCCAAATCCGCTCTTCCGGCTTCAACCGCCGGGTCATTCCGATCTTGAACACACTCTCTCCGAATGAACCGATGTTCGAGATGATGTAGACGTTGCCCGCCTTCGTCTGTTGCGCCATCGAAAGAGCACGCTGCCCGCGGGCCTCCGCCTCGCTCAAACGTTGGTTCAGCGCCGCAATTTCGGCCTCAAACTGCGCGCGCTGCTCCGCCGTCGCGCTCGCCACCTCCTGGCGCGCCTTCTCCAACGCCTCGCGCAGCTTCGTCTCCTCCTGCTCCGCCTCCTTGATCGCCCGCTCGTACTCACGCCGGGCCTTCTCCTCCTCACGGATTTGCTCCTGTAGCCGACGTTGTTCCTCACGTTCCTTCTCCCGAAGCTCGCGAACGACCACAGCCCACCTCAACTCGGACAGCCTGGAATCGAGATACGCCGGCAAGATGCGGGCATTCCGGAAGGCGGCGCCATCCAGGTTCACCAGATTGAAGGCATCTCGGATCGCCTGCTCCAACATCCCGATATTCTCATTCTTCTCACGCGAGAGGATCGCGTCCACGCGCCCGTTGAATGCCGCCACCACGAACCGAATCGCTGTCGCCCGGCGCTCTTTCTCCGCATAGTCGCATGTCGCGGCCTCACCGGCTTCGACCATCCGTACCGATTGCTCCCTCGCGTTCTTTAGCGCTTGGCCGGCTTCTGTGTGACCGAAGCGCTCCGCTAGACCATCCAGCACACTTCTCGTCGGCACGATATACCTGTCGCCATACCCTTCGACCACGTTGCGAATCGCCCGGACCGCCTCCCCAAGGTGCTCTTTCTCCCGCAACGCCGTGTACGCGTCGCCCGCAATACTCTCTGCTCGCTGTGTCGCTTCCGCCACAATCCGCCCCGCCTCGCGCGTGGCGTTCGCCATCTCCGCTTCCGCTCGTCCCCTGAGCTCCTTGGCCTTCGCAAGCGCCTCCCGCCGCTCATCCTCCGCGGCTTCCCGTGCGCGCTGAAGCAGTGTGTTCGCCTCCGCGCGCAACCCATCGGCCTCTCCAATGGCGCGAGCCAGCACCTCCCGCGCCTGAGCTTCTATCCCTGGTATATCCGCGAACCTGCGCAGCGGTTCCAATTCAGCTCTCACCTTCGCCGCCTCCGCCTCGTAAAATGCGCGCACCCGTTCCCCTTCCCGCCGGATCTCCCCCATCTGCTCCTCCAACAGCGCGGTGCTCTCGGTTCTGATCCGCGCCGCTGCCTCGTCACACTCGCGCCGCGCCAGTTCGATCTGCCGCTTCGCGTCGGATCGTACTAGCGCTTCGGTCGCCGCGCATTGCAATTTCGCCCCATCCTCGCGGTTTTTCGCCTCTTGGACCGCCGTATCGCGCTCCTCTATTTGCCTCTTCTGCGAGATCACCTTCAGCAGCATTCCAATGAAGAGGGCGAAGAAGATCCCCGCGAGGATCAGTGGGATTGTATTCATGCGTTGGGTTGCTCCTCTGTCGTGTTGGCCGCCGGCGCCAGTTCCAAGTTCAGGTCCGCGATCTCCCGGCGCAGTTGCCGGGCCGCAGAGAGCAGCGCATCCGCCGATCCTCCGCGGTCCGTAGCCGCCAGATCCTCAGCGATCAACGGCGTGATGCGCTGAAACGCGCCGGCTTTGCGCGACGCCTTGAAGTCGCACCGATTCGGAAACCGCTCGACCGTGTCCGACGCGTCGAGTCGCGCATAATTGAGCTTCCCCATCCCGTCTCGGTCGAGCGCCACAGAAAGCACCGGCTCAGGGAGCCACTCACCACTATTCACCTCCAGCATCAGCACACGGGCAGTCACCAACACCACGCCCACAGGTAGCAACGCGAGCACCTCCCGCCCCACCCGAAGCACACAACCGCAAATGTAGTCCTGGTAAATCTCATGGAATCGGCTCCTCGCCATCCCTTTCACCGACACTTTGCCCCCGGCCGTCAGGCTTTTCACCTCCTCGGGGATGACCCCGGGTCCCTCAACCTGGAGTACCACTCCCATCACACCCCCGTCGAGCGGGGCGAACTCCATCGAAGACCCCAACGCCTTGATCTCCTCGAAGACGCCGCACTCCCTCAAAGCCTCTATGTAGCCTTCAGGAGATCCCGCCAGCACGCGCAACGCCAACCGGCGCATCCTACGCCAGTCCTCCAACGCCGACTCGTACCGCGTGAGTTCGTCCTGGTACGCGGCTTCATCCTGCTCGCTCCCCTTCTTGAACGCGGCCTCGCGAACAGCGGGCTCATCGACCACCCGAGCCAATCCGTAGCGCCGCGCCACGGATTCATGTTCACGCTTCCTCGCCGGAGGAACCGGGGGGAGCGCGCCGGCAATCGCGGCCCAGTTCCACTCTTGCCCGCATTCCTTGTGCACCGAAAGCAGCACCTCCAGCCGATTCTCATACTGCTCCACCTCCAAACGCGCCTGTTCGAGAGCCGACATCCGCTCACGCTCACGCTCCATCCGCTCCAGCTCACGCATTCGCCGATTCTCTTCCCGATAGCGACGATTCGCCGCCGCTTCATACGAACGCATCGCCGTTGCTAGACTCATCGGGGTTGAGGTGTGGTTTAGAAGTGCGCGGACGTCCGCCGTCACGCACCTCCCAATCCGATACGCCACCATTCTGCGAGGCAAGCCCAACCGATTTGCCCGGAAGAGTTTATGAAATCTAACTGTAGCGTCTGTTAACCTCTTAACTTCTCACCCTACGCACTTGCGGGGTTCACGCATCCACAGCCGAACCCGCGCTTGGGGACCTCGCAAGTTAGCCCGGTCACGGCGTTCGCATCCACCTGCTACCTTATCCTTGGCGCCATTCACGGTCGCCACCTCCGCCAACCATCAACCTCTTAGCCTATGAACCCGTTAGCTTCTGATTCCCGTATCCCAACAGCCGCCCAACTCGCCTCCCTGGCCGCAGACATCCGCGCCTTCGTGGCCGACGCCCGCATAAACCGCCGTACCGCCTGGTTCGGCAACGACTACACCGTCTGCCGCTTCGAGCTCAGCTTCTGCGAGACGCCGCACCACGCCGCACTCAACCACATCCTGTTAGCCCCCGGCTGGCGCGGGCACGGCGTCTTCACCGGCCTGATCGACCACCTCCGCTCCATCCCTGGCATCGAGGAAGTCGCCGTGATCCACGCCAACTCCGAGGAGATCCAGCATCGCCTTCGCAAGCTCGGCTTCCACGAGTGCGCCGACCGCGACTACATCTGGGCCTCCGGCGCAAGCCGTCGCGCACCAGCCGCCAAACGCGCCACCTACTGGCTTCACAGCCTCTTCGCCCGTTTGTTCGCGCGGTTCGTAACCTCATAATCTCCTAACCCATTCCCTCCCGTTCAGGGAGGTATATGGGCCAATCTCTCCGTTTGAGCGCAACGGCCGCGTGACACTCGCTGCCCCGGCACGCATCGCCGTCGCGCTCGATCTCGCCACCCCCTGGCTGGAGGCGGTTCAAGCATGCCCCTCCCACCGAGACCACCCGTCAAGACCGACAAGGGGTTCCTACGCGGCACCCGGGTTCGTCATCGCGCCCGCCTGCCAAAATCCGTCGCGTGATGTACGGCCTTCCCTTGGCGCCGGCGGACGCGACTGCGGCTATATCCCAGACGGAAGGCCACGGTCTGAGGTAATAATATAAGCGGTTATTCGCCTGTCGGGTCCTTCGGTTATTCGCCTGCGCGCCAGCTACTCGCGGATGCCTCCCTGCCCGCGCCCGCAAGCCGACGAGCGAAGCGAGGAGGCGCAGCGCTCACACGAGCTTCCTACCCTCTTAACCTCTTAGGTTCCGTACTTACGAGCCTTCAATCCCGGCCAATGCACCCGCCACGCGGCGAAGTAAATGTCAGGACACCGGTGTCGCACCGCCACATAGGACCACCGCGCATCTTGTGGTATTGTCGTCTTATTGTCCTCTTAGCTTATTCGGTTGTTCGCCTCTTCGGCGCCCCCAGCCCGCGCGGCCAAAACGCAAGCCGACGAGCGAAGCGAGGAGGCGCAGCGCCTCTTGCTCCTCGCGCCTTCTTCCCTTCCGCGGTTGTGAACCTCTTAACCTCCGAGCTCGCCGGAGGCGAGCGAGGACCAACGCAGCAGGGGCATGTCCCAAGAATTACTTCCTCCCGTGTCCCAACAATTACTTCGCCGCGTGGCCTCCGAGTTTCCCGCCTTGCGAGCCCCAGAGCCTCTTAGGTCATCGGGTTCACGTGTTCTTATTGTGCGACCGTCGAAAAACCGTCGCGCGAGGGCTTGCGTAGGGTGACGTGATTTTTATACGTAAGGTGCGGAATACCTCAGAACTTCACGGCTTATGCGATTCGTAACCTCCTCTCCAAGCCTCTCTGTGGCGTAACGCTCTACCGCGGTTTCGCTGCACCAACTCACTCGCGCTCATGCTCAAACTCCGCGTGAAATACGACGCCGCTACCACCGCGGAATACTTCGCCGACGATGCCAGCCTCGGGGAGCGCGAGAAGATGGGCGTATGGCTGGGCTCCGGGTGCGATACCTTCGGAGCCGCGCCTGACTCCCCGGTCATGCGCGACCACCTCAAGATGGCGCTCTCCGGTTTCGATCTCCACGGCCGGCGGATGTACCAGCGCCAGGTCAAGGCGCGGCGCTGCGGTTGGGACACCGTCTTCGCCCCCGACAAGTCGGTCTCCGTCGCCGGCCTCTGCCTCGACAGCGCCCTATCCGACGTGGTCTACAACGCGTTCGTCCAGGTTGGCCCCCGTCTGACGAGGTGGATCGAGCGCATGGCCTCGCGTCAGGACTTCTACCAAGCGCGGCCGGTGCGCACCAACAACGTGACGGCCGCCCGGTTCACGCACGAAACCAGCCGTCACAACGACCCCCATCTCCACCTCCACTTGCTGCTCCTCAACGCCACGTGGGACTCCGCCGAGAAGCGCCGGGCGAACAAGTGGAAAGCGCTCGAAACCCTCCCGATCTACCGCACCCACTCGATCCTCGATCACCTGGCCAACCGCGAGCTCGCCCGCCTACTGCACATCGCCGGCGTCCCTGCCTCGCTCCGCCAGGGTCGATGCACGCTCCCGGTTCCCCGCGCTCTGTGCGACAACCTGTCCAAGGCGCACCGGGCCATCATGGCGATGCTGGCCGAACAACCGCCGCCCAAGCTGCAACCCCCGGCGAAGCCTGTCTCCCGGGAGCATTGGGCCAATCACTGCAACGACCGTACCCGGCCAGCCAAAACCCCCGTCAGTCGGCGCCCGGACCTCCGGCGCATGGTCGAAGACCGCGCCAAGGTGACCGAGGTTGTCCGCTCCGCCCCACCCACGCTCAACACCGAGGTGCCGGCGGAGTCCGCCATCCCCGAGATCGTGGAGCGGGATCTCTACGCCAACTCGACCGCTTGGTCGGAGAAGGAGCGGTGGGCCGCCGCCGCGCGCGTCGCCTCCGCGTACCCAATGGCACCGGTCGAGCCGATCCTCGACGCCGCCCTCTCCATGGAGAAGCCCGCCCCGTTCTTCGACACGGGATTCAGCGACCACCAGGACGCCGTCAACGCCGCCGAATACGAGGAGGTCTTCCTCAAGCCCAAGACGCCTGCCAAGACCGCCACTCCTCGACGGCGCGCAACCCGCGATGACGACCAAGAGGTTATTCGCCCGTGAACCTGTGAGGTTACGCTCCGCCGTTCTGCCGTCCCTTCATTGAGATGCCGCGTGGGGCGAGATTGGTGGCGGAGTCGGGCGAGGGCGCACAACCTGTTGGGTTGTTGGGTTCACCGGTCCTTGGACCACCCCGTAGCGCTTGGCGCTGCGGCGGAAGAACGCCTCGATCCGCGGCTTCCCCCACCCCATCCGGCCCAGCGACGCATAGATCCCCGAGAGCTCCGTCTGCAACGGCGCCCATTCCGCCTGCGTCAACACGCGATCCTTGATCCGTAGCTGCGCGCCTGGCGTCTGGAGGTAGGAGATGTACGGGAGATACGGGACCGCACGCACCCAGAGGCTCCCCGCCCGCTTTGCCAGCGTCTCGACCTCCTTCAGGTTCGCCGCTGCCACGCGCTTGAGTAGACGCTCCGCTTCTGCCTTTGTCGAAGTGCCGAGGATCTCGCCGGTTTTCGCCAGCAGGTCCGCCACCTCCTTGGTCAACATGACCTCGACCTTCCCCACCCCCGCTTGTCTCTGCCGTTGCCGCTGCCGCTGTTTGCGCAACGCGGCCGACATTCGACGGCGTGACATGTCACGCTTACCGGTGGCAATCAGGATGATTTGTTCGCTCTGTGAGGTAGGGTTCACGCTCTTCATAATCTACTAGACATTTCTAATCTTTTGCAACACCATCCTGCGTAACGCCCATCAGAAACATGCAACCACTCCCCGCTGCCGAAACGCCCACCAGCCGCCCCCCCTCCGC
>JAEXPL010000028.1 GCA_023446865.1 Verrucomicrobiota bacterium
CACGCCCGCCGGCGTCGAGACGCTCAACAAGACCGAGATCCCGTTCGTGCGCGAAAGCCCCTTGCGGAAACTCGCGGCGCGGGTCGTCAAGCCGGACGGCCGCTCGATCGAGGTCGCACCGGAGGCCTTCTTCACCCGCGATGTCGTGAAGGCGGGCGGGGAGGCCATCACCGTCAAGGCGTTCTCCTTCGCCGCCCTCGAACCCGGCGACATCGCCGAGTACCGCTACCGCATCGAGAGTTCCGATTTCGTCGAGGGCATGCGTTTCTACATCGACAGCCCCTTCCCCACCGCCCTCGTCCGCATCCGCATCGACATGATCGACTACCCCGGCCTCGGCCTGCAGTCGGTCTGGTCGAGCGGCGGGCTGTTCCATGAGACCAGCCGCAAGTCGGACCGGGTGAAGGTCTTCGAGGCCAATCGCATCCCCAGCACCGCCGTCGAACCGTTCCCGCCGCCCGACGACACCGTCAAGCCGTGGTATATGTTCTACTACACGACCTCCGACGGCACCGCGCAGCAGTACTGGTCGTACTGCGGCGGAGACCTCCAGACGCTGACGGACGCCTACGTGAACCCGCGGAAACGCGTCAAGGAAGCCGCCGCCCAGCTTCTGGCCGGCAACCCCGGCGAGGAGGAGACGATCAACCGGCTCTTCGAGTTCTGCCGGACCAAGATCAAAAACATCTCGCACGACGGCTCCGGCTACACCCCGGACCAGATCGAGAAGTTGAAGCTCAACAAGTCCTCCGCCGACACCCTGAACAACGGCTACGGCACCGCCGCCCAAATCAACATGCTCTTCGGCGCCCTGCTGCGCGCCTCCGGCCGGCACTGCTACCTCGCATACTGCGGCGACCGCAGCCAGAACTTCTTCAACCCGCAGCTCAAGACCCGCTACGCCCTGCCCCACCTCGTCGTCGCGATGCAGACCGGTGAAAAGTGGAAGTTCTTCGACCCGGGTGCCCGCTACCTGCCGCCCGGAAAACTCGAGTGGAAGAACGAGCAGACGACCGCCCTCGCCGTCGCCGATCGTTTCTGGCAGTTCGTGGAGACACCGACCTCCGAAGCCGCGTACTCGTCCACCCGCCGCTCCGCCGATTTCACCCTCGCCGCCGACGGCACACTCGAAGGCGACATCGCCATCGCCCTCGAAGGCCATCCCGGTTTCGCCGCCAAGCATCGCTTCGGCGCCAAGACGGCCGCGGAGTGCGCCACGATGATCAAGGAGGACCTCGCCACCCGCCTCGGCCAAGTCGAGGTCACCGACGCAAAGGTCGATCTCCCGGACAACCTCTCCTCGCCGATCACGCTGCGTTGCCACGTGCGCATCGCCGACTATGCGAGCGTCGTCGGCGACCGGCTCATCCTGCCGCCCTCCTTCTTTCAGAGGGGCGTGCCCGACGTCTTCTCCGCGGTGCAGCGGCGCTACAACGTCTACTTTCCCTACTTTGTCCGCGACGACGACAAGATCAGCATCGCCCTGCCCGCTGGCTACGAGTTGGAGCCGCCCGGGGTCACCCATCCGATCGACAACCGCGACCGCCTCCACTACTCCGCCCGCATCGACCTCGACGACGACGCCCGCAGGCTCGTGTACAGCCGCAGCTTCGTGCGCCGCCTCTTCATAATCCCGGCGGTCGCCTATCCGGCCCTGCAGAGCGAGTATCAGCGTATCGCGGCACAGGACTCGCGCACCATCTCGCTCCGTCGCACCGAGGCAGCCGCTGCAGCCGGCGAAGCCACCGCCGCCACCCCATGACCACCCTCCGTCGCGCCGCGTTCCTGGTTCTCTTGTTCCTCTGCTGGGGTGCCGGTCCCTCCGCGCTCGGCGCGCCCGAAGAGCTCCCGCCGTGGGCGGCCGAACCCGCCGCCCGTCCGCTGCCCGCCAACCTCGGCAAGGCCGATGCAGTCCTGCTCTTCACGGAAACCTTGGTCGAGTTCGCCCCCACCGGCCGCCGGACCGAGCGCGTGCGCAGTGTCCTTCGCCTCATCACCACCGAGGGACGCGCCGAGGCGGTCGCCGCCGTCGCCTACCAGCACCCGGCCGACAAGGTCCGCCAGCTTTCCGCCTGGCTGCGGGACGCCACCGGCTCCGTACGCGTCTTCGGCCGTAAGGACGTCGTGGATGTCGCCGCCGACCGCGAGGCCCTCTACGACGAGGGTCGGGTCGCCCAGATCGACGCCTCCGCCGAAGCCGCTGCCGGCGCGATCTTCGCCTGGGAGTCGCTCGTGGAGCTGCCCCCGGACCTGCCCCAGGACGTCTGGCTCTTCCAGACGCAACTCCCGGTCGTCGACGCCCGTTACCAGCTGCGCCTGCCGAAGGGCTGGTCCGCTTCGGCCGTCACGTTCAACCATGAACCGCTGCAGGCCACTCCCACCGCCGACGGCCTGAGTTGGTCGATCTCCGACGTGCCGGCACTCAAGGCGGAGCCGCTCGGCCCGCCGCCGGCCCGTTTGTGGGGCCGTGTCTGTCTCGACATCCAGCCCGCGCCCGCAGCCCCGGACCGGCCGCCCGTTCTGCGGACCTTCGCCGGCTGGCCCGACGTCGCCCAGCACGCCCTCGCCCGGTTCAGCCCGTCGAGCGTGTCCTCCCCCGCGCTCCGCGCGAAGGTCGCCACGCTTTGCGCCGGCAAGACCACCGCGTGGGAGAAGATCCGCGCGCTGGCCGCGTTCGTCCAGAACACCCGGTACATCGCCATCGCAGCCAACCTTCGTCGCGATGGCGGCATCACGCCGCGCCCGGCGGAAACCGTGCTCGGTTCCGGCTATGGCGACTGCAAGGACAAGGCCTCGCTCCTTTGCGCCATGCTCGCCGAGGCCGGCGTGCCGGCCTACCCCGTGCTCGTGTTTTCCGGCGACCGTGGCGCGGTGCGCGCCGAGTGGCCCTCGACCATGCAGTTCAACCACATGATCGCTGCCATCCGGGTCGACGAATCGGTCGTGTCGCCCATGATTGTCGATACCCCGGCCGGTCGATTGCTCCTCTTCGATCCCACCGATCAATTCACCCGGATCGGCGGTTTCCCCGTCTACAACCAGGGCGGGCTCGTGCTCGTCTGCACCCCCGGCGCCAAGGAACTCACCCGCGTGCCGTTCGCACCACCTGAGGAGAACAGCATCACCTTCGCCACCACCGCCGTGCTCACGCCCGACGGATCGCTCTCGGTCGACTACCACGAGACCGACCGCGGCGCGGCGGCCGGCGCGGAACGCGACGCCCGCCTCGAACGCGCCAAGGTCCGCAAGACGGTGGGCGATGAGTTGAAGGAGTTCATCCCGGGCGCCGCCACGATCCAGGCGGAGACCAAGGATGTGCCCGGTTCCGACTCCTGCGAACTCACCGCCAAGTTCGCGCTGCCGCGCTACGCCCACGCCATCCGCAAGAACTTGCTCGCGCTCCGTCCCGTCATCATCGGCCGGCTGCCGTTCCCCCCGCTCAACGAGAAGGAGCGCAACCTCCCGCTCCGCCTCTCGCCCCTCGAACGCGAAGTCGTCGCCGAGTTCACCATCCCGGCCGACTATCATGTCGTCGAGCCGGGCCCGGCCACGCACCTCGAGACACCATTCGGCACCTACGACGCGGCGGTCGTCTCCGACGGCTCGAAGATCATCTTCCGGCGGAAACTGGTCGTGCGGCCCGGCGACTTCCCGGCGGCCGACTACGAGAAGCTACGCGCCTTCCTCGACGCCGCCCGCAAGCGCGACAAGACCCCGATCCTCATCGAGCGCTCGTGATCGCTGCGGCGGCGCGGTCCCCGGCCCAGCGCCCGGCGGCACCACGGGCCATCAGTCGTGTCGGATCCGCCGCCGCCCTACGTTTTCTGATGAAGAAAACCGGCGGTTGTCCGATGGAAGAACCATGGGTACATCGCGCTGCGGTCTTCTGTTCTCCTTCCTGCTGACGCTGCTCGCTCCGCTCAACGGTGCCTCACCGGTGGTGCGTCTCTGCGCCGACCAATGGATGCCCTACAACGGCGACCCAGCGGATCCGAAGCCCGGTTACGTGATCGAGTTGGCCCGCGCCGTCTTCGAGCCCCAAGGCATCAAGGTCGAATACGAGGTCATGGCCTACGAGGAGGCGCTTGCCGCCGTGAAGGAGGGCCGCCGTTCCGGCGTCATCGGCCCCAACAAGGAGGAGGCAGAGGGGCTCACCCTTCCAGCCGAGTCGATCGGCTCCGTCGCCACCTGCCTGCTCACCCTCGCCAACAGCACCTGGACCTACGACAACGTCGGCTCCTTCCGAAAGGCCCGCGTCGGCGTGACCAAGGGCTACACC
>JAEXPL010000029.1 GCA_023446865.1 Verrucomicrobiota bacterium
AACCAGTTCTGCTCGACCAATACGGCAATACGGCGGTCGCGAACGCCGTGTTGCTTTGGGCGGACGGGCGGATTCTTGTGGGCGGGACTTTCACGACTGTGAACGGTATCGCGCGGCGTGGGTTGGCGCGCCTGAACCCGGATGGCTCGGTAGATCCGACGTTCGATTTCGCGCAGTCGTTCCCCTATGCCACGGTCGATGAGTTGGTGCCGCAGTCAGACGGATGCGTGCTAGTCGTCGGCGGTTTTGGCACGGAGTCGTACCAGATCAGGCAGACCGTGGTCAGGCTCCGGCCGACAGGCACGGTGGATCTCGGCTTTGCGGCGTCGAGCACGGCTGATGGTGCGACGACGGTTGCGCTCTCGCCGGATGGTCGGATCTACGCCGGTGGTGCGATGAAGTGGTTGACGCAGAACGATCAGGCAAAGGTGGTCCGGCTTAATGCCGATGGGGCGTTGGATTCGTCGTTTGCCCCGGTCACAGCTCCATACGGTGTGTCGGATCTGGTGGTTCAGGGCGATGGCCGCTTACTGGTGGGTGGTCATGCGATCTCGGCGAATGTCTGGCGTTACCTACCGGACGGTTCACTCGACGCTTCATTCTGTGTCAGCGGCGATCTTGACGCCGATGCGGTGTCGTTGCTGGAGCAGACGGATGGCCGGATCTTGGTTGGTCGGCACTTTTCGAGCGGGCCGCACGGAAAGGACGCCCTCATTCGGCTCAACTCGGATGGAACAACAGATACAACATTTGCGCCGGCGGTGTCGCCGAACGAGAGCGTTCGGAGGTTATGCGACCATCCCCAGGGCGGCTTCTTGATGGGCGGCCGATTTACGCGGGTGGGTGGGCAGCCCGTCGCGGGTTTGGCGCGGTTGGATGGCGCGGGTGGTTTGATCGGTGCGCCGGAGGGACCCTGCGGCGATGCCGGTACGGTGAGCCGGGCGCTGCCGTTGCCCGACAACAAGATTCTGATCGTGGGCTCGTTCACGCATGTCGGCATGGTTGCGCGTGCCGGCGCGGCGGTGCTCAATGGCGACGGTACGGTCGATCTGGGCTTCGATCCCGGGGCGGGTTTCGGTCGGCCGGTCGTGGAATATTTCTGCAGTGACCTTCTTCGCGACGGAGCGGGGCGGTATCTCGTGCGCGGTACGATCGACAGTTACGATGGCGTTGCTTGCAATGACTTCCTGCGGATCCTGCCCGACGGGAAGTTGGACCAGACGTTCATGGCCGGGCTGCCGTGGGGTTTCCACGTATCCGGAATGCTGCTCGGCCCGCGCGGTGAACTCTATGTGGCGACGCGGCGGGGCTTCCCGGATATTTGCCGGCTGCTGGATTCGGGCGTGGCCGATACTTCGTTTGTACGGCCGAACGGGTTCCGGATGACTGTGGCGGGACTGTATGCGGCGCAGCCCGATGGGCGCTTGATCGCAGCGGTCCCGGATGTCGGGCTTCAACGTCTGAACACGGACGGGAGCCAAGACCTGTCGTTCGATGGCGCTTCGCTGTCGCCGCAGGGCATCGCGTGGAGCCGGCTGGGCGAGGTGGCGGCTTTGGCGGATGGCGGACTCCTCGTGAACAATGGCTGGACTTTTCTGGGGCGGCGGCGGGGGCGGCTTCAGGTCGAGCATCCTGGTGGAGCGGCCGTCGAGATTGAGGCAAGCGACTTGGCCGAGGCGGCGTATCCGTCGAGTGCTCCCGTGCAGGTCATCCCTCTGGACGATGGCCGGTTGATGGTCGCGGGGAAGAATGGGAAGCGTGGCGTGGTGCAGTCGATCGGGGTGGGCATTCTTCGCCCGGAAGCGACCTCGCCGGCCCCGGTTATCCTGCAACAACCTCAACCTTTGGTGGTGCAGGCAGGGGCCTCCGTGAGTCTATCGGTAGCCATGGGCGGCGAGGGCCCATTTTCCTACGAATGGTACAAGAATGATATGCTATTGGTTCCTGCAACGACGGCATCCCTGACGCTCTCGGCGGCCGAGTTGTCCGACAGCGGCGTGTATCGGGTGATTGTCACCAGTGAATTTGGTTCGGTCACCAGCGTCGATGCCCGGTTGGTGGTCCACAATGAGACCTGCACCTCATTCTCGGGCTGGGCGGCCGCAAATTTCACTGCGGCGGAGCTCGCGAGTCCCGCAATCAGCGGCCCGGAGTCAGATCCCGAAGGTCGTGGGATAACGAATCTCATGCGCTATGCTTTCAAGGTGCCCGCCAAAGGCCCGATCCCGGAGCCGCTGGTCGCTTGCAGCACCGAAGTATTGAGTGAGTTTGGATTGGAGTTTCTGACGATATCCTTCCGACGGAAGACCTATGCGACCGACATTGCCTACGTGGTGGAGTGCACAGACGACCTTTCGTCTGAATATTGGCAGCAGCTTGCGACTTTCGCCTCCGGGGGGTCCGAGGTGCTGAAGGTACGTGACGTCTTTCCGCTGTCCGGAGGTGCTAGCCGCCGCTTCATGCGCGTTCGTGTGATACCAGCGCCATAGCCGTGCGTTGGGGATCCGCCCCTTCGGGCTTGGCGCGGGGGGCGGGGGCTGCGAGCCTGCCAGCAGAACTACGCGGCGATGGCCACCAACCCCCGTTTCCGGAAACTCCTGCAGGCGTGCGCGCCGTCGTGCGTGGCACTGGCATTGGTGGGCGTGCTCGGGGCCGCCGGGGCGCTCGCGGCGCTGGATCGTGCGTGGTTCGACCTGCTGCAGCGACGCATGGCGCGGCACGCGGAGGTGCCGGCGGACACCGCGCTGGTGCTGATCGACGAACAGGCGCTCAAGCGGTTGGGTGCGGATGATTTCGGCTACCGGTGGCCGTGGCCGCGGCGGGCGTTCGCGGGGCTGTTTGCCTCGTTGCACCGCGCGGGCGCCAAGGCGGTGGTGGGGGACTTCAATTTCTTCGAAGCGAGCGAGGATCCGATGCAGGACTACGAGTTCGGGGCGCTGGCGGCGGCGTTGCCGGAGCTCACGCTTGGCGCGATGCCGGCCACCGCGGACAAGCCCGAGCAGCTGCCGGTGATCTGGCCGGCGGATTTCCGGGAGAGTTACGCGGCGTTGTTCCAGCGGCCACGCTGGGGCTCCACGCGCTCGGTGCCGGATGCGGATTCGGTGATCCGGCGTTACAGCGCGAAGGACTCGCTCACCGCGGTGGCGGTGCAGCGGAACACGGGACTGCCGGCGACACCGCGGCTGCTGCGCTGGCGGGGCAGTCTCGCCGAGCTGCGCGCACGGGGTGTGTCGGTGCTGACGGCGGCGCCGTTCGCGGTCGACGGGCTTGCGGTAGCCAAGCGCGCGGCGGAAGTGGCGAGCGATCTCGAGCCGGCGGCGCTGGCGCAGGCGGTCGCGGCCGAGCCCGCGCCGCAGGATCCGCTCGTGTGCGAGGCGTTCGCGAAGGTGCGCGGGCGGGTGGTGTTCGTCGGCGTGAACGCCGCGGGCACGTACGATTATGTGGCGACGCCGTGCGGTGCGCCGGAGCCGGGGCTGATCACGCACTGGACAGCGTACACGAATCTCGTCGCGGGTGGCTTTGTGCGGGAGACGGGCCCGTGGGCCTCGGCCGGGGCGCTGGTGCTGGTCGTGGCGGCGCTCGGCTGGATGGCGCGCGGCGGAATCGGGATTGTGCGGCCGGGCCTGGTCGCGGCCGGCGGGGCGGCGCTTGCGCTGGGCGGAAGCGTCGGGGCGTTTCTGGGCAACGTGTGGTTCGCGCCGATGCTGCCGGTGGCGGGCGCGGCGGCGGGCTTCGGCGCAGCGGCGGTGCAGAGTTTCCTGCTTGAGCGGGCGCGGAAGCGCGAGATCCAGGGCTGGTTCGGCAGCTACGTTTCCCCGGCGGTGGTGAAGCAGCTCGTCCAGAATCCGGATGCGCTGAAGCTCGGCGGCGAGAAGCGCGAGCTGACGGTGTTCTTCGCCGACCTGGCCAACTTCACCACACTTTCCGAGTCGATGCCGGCGGAGGAGCTCGTGCCGCTGATCAACTCCGTGCTCGAGGATCTCACGGAGGGCGTGCTGCGGCACGGCTGCTACCTCGACAAGTACATCGGCGACGCGATCATGGGCGTGTTCGGCAGCCCGGAACTGCTGGAGAACCACGCGCTCTCCGCCTGCCGGGCGGCGCTCGACTGCATGCGCCGGCTGGAGGCCCTCAACGTGCGCATCGAGCGTGAGCGCGGGCAGCGGCTGGGCATGCGCATCGGCGTGAACACGGGCGACGTGATCGTGGGCAATGTGGGTTCGACCAAGAAACGCAACTACACGGTGCTCGGCGATCCGGTGAACCTCGCGTCGCGGCTGGAGGGCGCGAACAAGGAGTTCCACACGGCGATCCTGCTCGGCCCGCGCACGGCGGCGTTGGTGGGCGACGCGCTCGTCACCCGGCCGGTGGCGCGGCTGAAGGTGAAGGGCAAGAAGCAGGCCGTGGAGGTGTTCGAACTGATCGGCGAGCCGGGGGAGGTCGACGAGGCGCAGCGGCGGTTCCTCGGCGCCTACGGCGCGGGCTACGCGGCGTTCTGCGCGCGACGGTTCGCCGAGGCGCGGGCGGCGTTCGGAGAAGCTGCGACGTTGCGGCCGGGCGATTTTCTTGCCACGCGTTATGGCGAGGAGGCGGGGAGGCTGGCGGCGACGCCCCCCTCGGCCGACTGGGAACCCATTCTCGAACTACACTCCAAATGAACTCCAACTCACCCCTGCGTCTGCTCGCCCTCGCGGCGTTGGCCGGCGTACTCACCACCGCGGTGGTGGCGGAGCCGAAGGCGGGCGGCACCGTCTACTCCAAGCGCGCCGGCCTGCAGCTCTACGCCGCTCCGAACTCGCAATCGGCGGTGGCCGGCACCGTCGGCTTCGCCGAGGCGCTCAAGGTTGCCGAGCTCAACGCGACCGGGAAATGGCTCAAGGTGAGCGCCGCGGGCGGCACGGGCTGGGTCTTCGCTGGCTTTACCGCGGAGGAGAAGCCGAAAGCGGAGAAGATCACCGGCGTCGCGTCGCTCGACGCCTCCGAGTCGACCACCGCAGCGGCGGCGCGGCCGCTCTCGCCCGAGGCGGAGCAGTATGCGCAGCGCCACAACAAGGTCGCGGCCGGCAAGGATGTGGACTGGGTCGAGGCCGAGGCGCACAAAGTGGCGCCGCAGATCGTCAATGCCTACATGAAGGAGAACAAGAAAGGGGAGGCGCAGGAATGAAGACACGCACCCTATTCTTTGCGGGCCTCGTGCTCGGCGCGGCGACGCTCGCGCCGGCGTTCGACCTCGGCGGCCTGGGCAAGAGCATCCTTGAGAAGACCGGCGAGAAGATCGTCGACCCCAAGACCCAGGAACAGTGGGACGGTCTCACCATCCAGCAGGAGATCGATGTCGGTGACGCTGTCTCGGTGGAGATCGTCGATCGCTACGGTGGCGTGTGGAAGAACACGGTGGCGACGCAGCGGGTCAATCTGGTGGGCAAGACGCTCGCCCGTTACGCCAAGCGCGACAGCCTTGACTGGCGGTTCGGTCTGCTCGATTCCGACGCGGTGAACGCGTTCTCGGCCCCGAACGGCCGCGTGTTCATCACCCGCGGTCTCTACAAGCTGCTCGCCAACGACGACGAACTTGCCGGCGTGCTGGCGCACGAGATCTCGCATACCGACCTCAAGCACGCGGCGAGGGTGATCGAGGGCAAGAAGAAGGCCGGGGTCATCAAGGACATCGGCGCCTCCGTCGCCGACGACCAGATGGCCGGCAGCAAGCTCGCGGACCTGCCGATCGCGTCGCAGCTGGTCGAGGGCTTCACCGGCGCCCTGGTCGACGGCGTGCTGGTCAACGGCTATCCGAAGGCGAGCGAGTACGAGGCCGACCAGAACGCCTACGCGCTGGCCAAGGTCTGCGGCTTCGATCCGAACGGCCTGCGCATCGCGCTCCAGAAGGTCGACGCGAACACCGCCAAGACCAAGGAGACCTTCAGCACGCATCCGAAGACCGGCGACCGCCTGAAGAAACTGCCCGGCGGCGAGAAGAAGAAGGGCAAGTGAGCGCACGCCAACCCGACGGTTTCCCCACCATGCCTGATTCCAGTCCGTTTGTTGCCATTGGGGCGGCGCTCGCCGTCTACGTCGCGTTGGTGGCGGTCGCGCAGTTGTTGCGCCGGGTGCGCGGTGTGCATTTCCGCTGGCCGTACCATCTGTTCGCGGTGGCGGCGGCGCTGCTGGTCGGCGCGCACCAGTTGCCGGCGACGGCGGGGCGCGCGGCCGCGCTCACGCACCTCACCGCGGCGACGATCGTGCTGGCGGCGTTTCCGGTGGTGACGTTGCTCAACCGCGTTTGCTGGATCCGGTTCGGCGAGGACGGCCGCCGCGTGGAGGCGCCGCGGGTGTTGATCGATCTCACCGGCGTGGTCGTGGGGTTGGTGGCGGTGCTGGTGGCGATGCAGTTCGTGTATGCGGTACAGGTGCCGGGGCTGCTCGCCGGTTCGGGCGTGGCGGCGCTGGTGCTCGGTCTCGGCATGCAGGACCAGCTCAAGAACATGTTCGCCGGCATCGCGCTGTATTTCGAGAAGCCGTTCAAAACGGGCGACTGGCTGCTGATCGATGGTGTGCACGCGCGGGTGATTGAGATCTCCTGGCGGTCGACGCGCCTGCTCACCACCGACGAGGTGCAGATCGAGATGGATAACAGCAGCCTGCTCAACCAGACGATCTACAACTTCGAGCTTCCCACGCCCGACCACGCGGTGCGGGCGACGATCGGCCTGAGCTACGATGTGCCGCCGGCGGAGGCGATGGAGGTGCTGCGCACGGCGACCGCCTCGGTGCCGGGCGTGCTGCAGGAGCGGGCGCCGGTCGTCTATCTGAAGGACTTCGCGGATTCGGCGATCGTGTACGAGATCAAGCTATGGATCCGCGAGCACGCGCAGATGAGCCGCGTGCTGAGCGACGTGCGTTCGCACTGCTGGTATGCGGTGCGGCGCGCGGGCATGGAGATTCCCTACCCCCAGACTGTGCTCCACCAAGCGGTGAAGACGGACACGAGCGCGGCGGTGCGCGAATCGGCCGCGGCGATGCTGCGAGCGCACAAGATCTTCGGCTGCCTGTCCGCCGAACAGTGCGGGGCGCTGGTGCAGGCCAGCCCGGTGGTGCAGTTCGCCAAACACGAGCACCTGCTCACCCAGGGCGCCCCGGGCGAATCGATGTTCGTGCTGGTGAAGGGCAGCGTGGACGTGCGCATCGCCTTCGACGGCCCCGCGAAAAGCGTGGCCAAGCTCGGGGCGGGCGCGTGCATCGGCGAGATGTCCTTGCTTACCGGCGACCCGCGCACGGCGACGGTGGTGGCGGAGGAACCGGTCGAGGCGGTGGAGATCGGCAAGAACGTCTTCGGCGTGTTCGTGCGCTCGAATCCGGCGGTGCTCGAGCAACTCTCCGAGCTGCTGGCGCAGCGGCAGCTCGCCAACGCCAAGCATGCGAAGGACGGCGTGGTCGCGACACCGGAGCAGATCCGCAGCGGGATGTTGTCGAAGCTGCGGGCGTTCTTCGCGCTGGGCTGAGCGTCACACGGTGTATGGGAGACGAGTTGGACCGGTCTGCGACCACAGGCGTCCCATAGGGGCGGAAAACGACAGTATCGCCGTCGAGGGCACAGAGGGAGCGGCGGCGACGGCAGGGAAAGTGACGATGCAGGATTGTGGCGCGATTGTGGTTGGT
>JAEXPL010000126.1 GCA_023446865.1 Verrucomicrobiota bacterium
CCGGGCGCCTTGAGAGGTTGCTGGCCACAGGGGCCGGCGGGAAACGTTAGCCCTTGGTGGCCTCGTCGAGGATGTCGCCGAGGTTCGTGAGCTCGTTGCCGGTCTTCATCGAGTCGTAGGCCGAGGCTTCCGCCTGGATCTGCTCGATGCTGTAGTTGGCGGCCTTGATCGAGAGGCCGAGGCGGCGCTCCTCGCGGTCGATCTTGACGACGCGGGCGGAGACTTCCTGGCCGGGCTTGAGCACGTCCTTGATCTTCTCCACGCGCTCTTCCTGGATCTGCGAGATGTGGACCAGGCCGTCGATGCCGTCCTTGAGCTCCACGAAGGCGCCGAAGGAGGTGATCTTGGTGATGGTGCCCTTCACCACGTCGCCGATCTTGAAGACGCGGTCGATGTCGGACCACGGATCGTCGGCGAGCTGCTTCATGCCGAGGCTGATGCGCTGCTGCTGCGGATCGACGTCGAGGACGACCGCATCCACCTCGTCGCCCTTCTTGAGGACTTCGGAGGGGTGGTTGACCTTGCGGGTCCAGGACATGTCGGAGACGTGGACCATGCCGTCGATGCCTTCCTCGAGTTCGATGAAGGCGCCGTAGGTGGTCATGTTGCGCACCTTGCCGCGGACGCGAGCGCCCACCGGGTAGTTGTGCTTGACCATGTCCCACGGGTTCGGCTCGAGCTGGCGCATGCCGAGCGAGATCTTCTGCTCGTCGCGGTTGAGGCCGAGGATGACGGCGTCGAGCTCCTGGCCGACCTTGAGGATGTCGGAGGGCTTCGCGATGCGCTTGGTCCAGGACATCTCGGTGACGTGCACGAGACCTTCGACGCCGGGCTCGATCTCAACGAACGCGCCGTACGGCACGAGGTTGACAACCTTGCCGCGGATCTTGGCGCCGACCGGATACTTGTGGTCGATGTCGTCCCACGGATTCTTCTTGGTCTGCTTGAGGCCGAGGGAGACGCGCTCCTTCTCACGGTTGACCTCGATGATCATGACCTCGATCTCCTCGCCCTGCTTGAGCAGCTCGGACGGGTGCGAGATACGACCCCAGGACATGTCGGTGATGTGGAGCAGGCCGTCCATGCCGTCGAGGTCGATGAACGCGCCGAAGTCGGTGATGTTCTTGACCACGCCCTTGCGGAGCTGGCCGGGCTGGATCGAGTCGAGGAGCGCGCGGCGCTTGCTGGTGCGCTGCTCTTCGATGAGCTCGCGGCGGGAAAGAACGATGTTCTTCCGGTCGAGGTTGATCTTGAGGACCTTGAAATCGTACGTCTGGCCGAGGTACTGATCGAGGTTCTTCGGGGGCTGCACGTCGATGTGCGAGCTCGGGAGGAACGCGTCGACGCCCATGCCGACGATGAGGCCGCCCTTGACCTTGCCCTTGACGCGGCCGGAGACGATCGCGCCTTCCTGGCACTTGAGGAGGATGTTCTCCCAGTTCTTCTTCTGCTGGGCCATGTCGTAGGACAGGACCGGGCTGCCGTCCTTGTCCTCGAGCTTCATGACGAAGACTTCGATCGAGGAGCCGATCTGAAGCTCGCCGAGGTCGAAGAACTCATGGGCCGGGATGACGCCCTCGGATTTGCCACCGATGTCGACGACGACTTCGTTCTGGCGAATCTCGGTGATGGTACCGGGGACGATGGCGCCTTCCTTCAGGCTATCGAAGGCGGAGTTCGCCAACAACTCTTGCATTACGCTGCTCATGACTGTGAATCGGACGTCGCTCGGTGTTGCTCCACGCACTGGCGCCGGCCGGGAACGGCCCCGCAAGGCGGGACCGGATGGGTTGAATGTTAACTATCAACCGGCCGGAGGGAGCGTGCGGCATACTCCGGACGGACGACTTTCTGCCGCGGAAGGGGCGGAAAGTCACAGCCCCCCACCCTGCCGGCAAGCGGAAAACGGCGCGGCGCCCTCGTCTCGCGACCGTCGGCGAGCGACTCGGACCTGCCGTCGCGAATGGAACCGTCGAGCGTCGAGAAGACGAGCGACGAGAACCGGCTACGGAAAACGAGAGGAAACGGGCTCCCGCGATCGTCGGAGCACTGGAAATTTCGGCACTCGTCACTCGACGCTCGACTCTCGTCCGCCTCGAAGCCGCTCAATACTCGTACGGCCCGCCAAACGCCTTGTCGAAAGCGCGGCGCTCGCGTTTGGTCGGCCGGCCCTCGCCATGCGGGCGCGCCAGCAGGTTTTGGATGTACCGCTCGCGGCCGCGTTCCCGCTCCTCCGGCGGCGTAAGATCCTCGATGTAGGGACCGACATCTGCGTGGGCGACGCGCTTCTCCAACAACGGGCCGACGCGCAGCGTGCGGGTCCATCCGCCGAGGTTGATCGCGACGATTTGCCCGGTGCGGACCTCGCGGGCCGGGCGTGCGGGCTGGCCGTCGACCGTCACTTTACCCCCACGGCACGCCTCGGTCGCCTGCGAGCGCGTCTTGTACACGCGCACGCACCACAGCCACTTGTCGAGGCGGACGTCGGCGGGACCTGCGGAAGACGGATGTGGGCGGAGCGGAGTCATCAGGCGCGCCGCAATTCCCGCCGAACCCCATGAACGGCGCAAGTCTCGGGGTTTGAGTCGGCGATCCCACCTTCGCCAAACGCGTGAGCACACCCCGTGAGCCGCAGTGCCCGGCGCCCACTGGCAAATCCCCGAGGAAAATCCGCGAAACTCGCTGAAGACCGGGCCAACAGAGCCGATGAGGTGGTTACCTCACCGCCTATTCCCTGCACAACGCCCATGCCCACCCAACTCACCGAGGAACTCTTCAAGGAATGCATCGAGCACGCCGTCGAAAAAGTGTTCCAGACCATGCTGCAAAAGAAGGCCACGCCCGTTCATGGTGCGTCGCCTGTACCGACCACCGAACCGTGGGTCCGGCCCACTGATCTCGACGGCATCATCGCCGTGGGTAGCGTGGGCTTCGCCGGCGACATCTGCGGCCTCGTCTTCATCTACCTGTCCGAGCGGTTGGTCGCCTCCATCGTCCAGGGAATGCTCGGCATGAGCGAACAGGAGGCCAAGGAGGCCGGTCGCGAGGTTGCGTCCGACGTCATCGGCGAACTCACCAACATGACCGTCGGCACCTTCAAGAACCGCATCCACGACCTCGGCTATCCCTGCAAGCTGACCATCCCCACGGTCGTCTGGGGTGCCGACATTGCGATCCAACCCCCTCGCGGCGCGGTCCGCCGCACCTACATCTTCAACGTCGAGGGTCATAGTGTGATCGCCGACCTGATGTTCAAAGAGGACTGATTCCCGCCATGCCCAAGCTGCTCACCATCGACGACTCCAAGACGATCCGCATGATTCTCGCCCGCGCGTTCAAGGAGTACGACTGCACCATGCTCGAGGCCGCCAACGGCGACGAAGGTCTCAAGGCCGCCGCCGAGCACAAACCCGACGTCATCATTCTCGACATCACCATGCCCCACATGGATGGCATCCAAATGCTGACCCTTCTGCGCGAACGGGGCGACAAGACCCCCGTCATCATGCTCACCGCGGAAGGCGGCGCCACGAGCGTCGAGAAGGCCACGCACCTCGGGATCAGCGACTACATCTCCAAGCCGTTCCAGAACGAAGCGTTGGTCGAGAAGGTGCAGAAGGTGATCCCCCTCGCCCGTCGCGCCGCGTAAAGTCCGCGCCGGCTGCGCAGCCACCGCGTCGACGGTGCCGGTTGCGCCCATCGTCCCGGTCCCGACTGGTGTCGGTTCCTTGGACACAAGAACGCCCGCCGAACCATCGGTCCGGCGGGCGTCGAAAGAGGCGCGAACGCGCAGGGCGCGCTCGTCGCGTTGGCTCACTTCGCTGCGAGAAGATCCTCGATGCTGTCGCTGTCGGTGTTCACGTCGGCGAAGAGCCACGTGGACAGATACCGCTCCGTGCTCGACGGAACGATGACGACGATCTGCTTGCCGGCGTTCTCCGGCCGCTGGGCGAGCTGGAGCGCGGTCCAGACGGCCGCGCCGGCGGAAATGCCGCTCGGGATGCCGTCGAGGGTGGTGACCTGCTTGGAGATCGGGCCGGAGTCCGTTTCCTTAACACGCACGACCTCGTCGTAGATCTTGGTGTTGAGCACGCCGGGCACGAAGCCGGCGCCGATGCCCTGGAGCTTGTGCGGGCCGGGGTTGCCGCCGGAGAGCACCGGCGAGGCATCCGGCTCGACCGCGATGATCTTCACACCGGGCTTGCGCTCCTTGAGCACCTCGCCGACGCCCGTGATCGTGCCGCCGGTACCGATACCGGAGACGACGAAGTCGACCTTGCCGTCGGTATCGCGCCAGATCTCCTCGGCCGTGGTGCGGCGATGGACGGCGGGGTTCGACGGGTTGGCGAACTGCTGGAGGATGACGCTGTTCGGAATCTGCTTCTGCAGCTCCTCGGCGCGTGCGATCGCACCCTTCATGCCCTTGGCGCCCTCGGTGAGGACGAGGCGAGCGCCGAGAATCTTGAGGAGCTTGCGGCGCTCGAGGCTCATCGTCTCGGGCATGGTCAGGATGAGCTTGAGCCCCTTCGCGGCGGCGACGAAGGCCAACGCGATGCCGGTGTTGCCGCTGGTGGGCTCGATGAGAACGGTGCCCGCGTTGATCTTCCCCGAGGCGAGGGCGTCCTCGATCATGGCCGCGCCGATGCGGTCCTTGACGCTGGAGAGCGGGTTGAAGAACTCGAGTTTGAGGAGGATCTCGGCCTTGGCGCCGTGCTGGGCGGCGGTGCGGTTGAGGCGGACCAGGGGGGTGTTGCCGATGGTCTGGGTGATGTCGTCGTAGATGCGAGCCATGGTAGTGTTGGTTATGGGTTATTGGTGTTGGGTATTGGGTGAAAAGGAAAGACCGGATCGACGGTGCAGCTCAGATGACGTACTCCTCGCGCAGGGCGCGGCTGTGACGGATGCGGAGCAGCACCGGGTCGTCGACCCGCAGCTGCAGGCGGTCGAACTCGGAGCGCGACAGCTCGACCTCGACGTGCTCACCGTCGGAAGCGCGCTCGCAGGTGAGGCAGGCCCGGGCGCCGGCGGTGTGGATGTTGAGCACCACCCCGGCCTCGCCATCGAGTCCGGACTGCCGCCGGACCAGATCGAGATCGTGCGGCCGAACGAAAACCGCCTCGCCCCCGTCGGGCGTGGCGAGAGCGGTCTCGGGCACGTAGCCATGCCACGGGAGGCGGAGACGGTTCACGTTGCCAAGGAACTGGTACACGAACGGCGTCGCCGGGCGGTCGTAGACGATCTGCGGCGTGCCGACCTGTTCCACGCGGGCGTTGTTCATGACGACGACCTCGTCGGCGATCTCCAGCGCCTCCTCCTGGTCGTGGGTGACGAAGACGGTGGTGAGGCCGATCTCGTCGTGGAAGCGGCGGAGCCAGCGGCGGAGATCCTTGCGGACACGGGCATCGAGCGCGCCGAACGGCTCATCGAGCAGAAGGACCTTCGGTTCGACCGCGAGCGCCCGGGCCAGCGCGACGCGCTGGCGTTGGCCGCCGGAAAGCTGGCTGGGGAAACGGCCGCCGAGGTCCTCAAGCTGCACGAGCTTGAGGAGTGACTGCACACGCTCGGTGATCTCCGCTTTCGACGGACGCTGGGATCGCGGTCGGACATCGAGCCCGAAGGCGACATTCTCGCTCACGGTCATGTGGCGGAACAGCGCGTAGTGCTGGAAGACGAAGCCGACGCGACGCTGGCCGGCGGGTGTGTGCGTGACGTCTTCGCCGTGGAAGGCCACGCGGCCGGCACCCGGATCGGCGTGCTCGAGGCCGGCGATGATGCGCAGCAGCGTCGTCTTGCCGGAGCCCGAAGGGCCGAGCAGCGCGACGAGCTTGCCGGCACCGACGGAGAGATTCACGTCGTCGAGCGCGCGGAACGCACCGAAGTGTTTGGTGATGTTGGAGGCGGAAATGGACATGACAGGCGAGCAACGGTGGGTTGGTGACTTCTACATTCTGGGTTCAACCTTCGGCCTTGGCGCTCTCGAGTGCGCGGGTGTGCTGCCACTCGACGAGGCTCTTCAGGATGAGCGTGGTCAGAGCCAGCAGCGCGAGCAGGGAGGCCACGGCGAAGGCGGCGACGAAGTTGTACTCGTTGTAGAGGATCTCGACGTGCAGCGGCAGGGTGTTGGTCTCGCCGCGAATGTGGCCGCTGACCACGGATACGGCGCCGAACTCGCCCATCGCGCGGGCGTTGCAGAGGATGACGCCGTAGAAGAGGCCCCACTTGATGTTGGGCAACGTCACGCGACGGAAGGTCTGCCAACCGCTCGCCCCGAGCGTGATCGCCGCATACTCCTCGTCGGTGCCCTGAGCCTGCATCAGCGGGATGAGTTCGCGGGCGACAAACGGGAAAGTGACGAAGATCGTGGCGAGCACGATGCCCGGCACGGCGAAGATGATCTGGATGTCGCGGGCGTTGAGCCACGGGCCCAGCCACGGATGCTCGCCGGCGGCGAGGTACGGGCCGAACCAGCCCTGCAGGCCGAACATCAGCACGTAGATGAGTCCGGAGATGACCGGCGAGACGGCGAAGGGCAAATCGATGAGCGTGAGCAGCACGCTCTTGCCGCGGAAGTTGAACTTCGCGATCGCCCACGCGGCGGCGACACCGAACACGAGATTCGCGGGCACAGAGATCGCGGCGGCAACCAATGTGAGCCGGAGCGCCGCGAGCGCATCGGCCTCGGCAAAGGAAGCAAGATACGCCCCCACTCCACGCCGCAGCGCTTCGGTGAACACCGCTGCGAGCGGCAACACCAGAAAGAGTCCGACGAAGAAAAGCGCCACCGCCGTCAACAGCACGCGCGCCCAGAGCGGATCGTGGGTGGCGCGAGGGACGGAAACGGTGCGTTGCGCGAGGGAACGAGTGGGTGCGGCGGCCATTTTCTCGGGAAAGTAGGCGTGGCGAAATCAGACGCGGTGGTAGCGGCGGCTCCACTTCTGGAGCAGGTTGATGGCTAGGAGCAGGACGAAGGACGCGACGAGCATCACGACCGCGAGCGCCGTCGCGCCGCGGTAGTCGTATTGCTCGAGCTTGGTGATGATGAGCAGGGGCACGATCTCGGTGCGGTTGGGCATATTGCCCGAGATGAAGACGACAGAGCCGTACTCGCCCAAGGCGCGGGCGAACGACAGTGCGAAGCCGGTGAGCAACGCCGGCGCCAACTCGGGCAGGATCACGCGGGTGACCGTCTGCCAACGCGACGCTCCGAGGGTGGCGGAGGCCTCCTCGAGCTCGGGTTCGAGTTCCTCCAGCACCGGCTGGAGCGTGCGGACCACGAACGGCATGCCGATGAACGTCAGCGCGAGCACCACACCCGGCCGATCGTAAGCGATCTTCGCGCCAACCCAGGACATCCATGGCGTCGAAGTGAAAACCTTCGTCCAGATCGGCTCCAGCCAGGTGCCGATCCAGCCATTCCGGGCGTAGAGCGCGGTGAGTGCGATGCCGGCCACGGCGGTGGGGAGCGCAAACGGCAGGTCGACCAGGGCGTCAACCACGCGGCGTCCGGGGAACGGATACCGCACCAGCACCCACGCGAGCAGCAGGCCGAACACGGCGTTGAGCGCGGCGGCGACAAGCGACGCCCCGAAACTCACCCGGTAGGCCGCCAGCACGCGGTCGGAGAAGACGGCCGCGGAAAACTCGGCCCACGTCATCCCGAAGGTTTTCAGGAACGCAGCCGACAACGGCACCAGTACGATCAGGCTCAGGTAGAAGATCGTGTAGCCGAGCGAAAGCCCGAAGCCCGGCAGCACCGAGCGGCCGGAGCCGCGCGGCACCGGTTTGTCGCGGATCTCGAGATCGACACGAGGATCGACGGCGGGCGTTTCAGAGACCGGCGGCATAGGAAATGAAGCGACGGTAGGTGGCGGTGACGCTGTGCAAGGCGCGGACGGTCGCGGCGCGCTGATCGGCAAGCGGCGCGAGCGCGGGGGTCTCGAAGATGATCTCAAACGGCTGCGGGCGTTGCTCGGGCGGCGCAGACAGCACGCCGCAGAAGCAATCGCGGATCAGTCCGTACTCGGCGCGGAAGCCGTCGATCACCGGATCGTGGTTGGCTGGGATCACTTCGGAGGCCGCGGCGAGCGCGGGGCGCAGCAGCTCCTCGGCGAGCAGCCGGCCGCGGGCGTAACCGTAGAGGCCGTGACTGGTGTCATCGGCGTGGAGCGCGATGAGACCATCGAAGACTTCGTTTCTCAGCTCACGTTCGAGGAGTCGCACCTCCGGCTGCGTCGAACCGCGCCAGAACTCCCGGTTGAGATCGAGCCCGGCGGCGTTGAAACGCGTGCGACGGTTGAGGCCAACCGGATTGACGCACGGGTAGAGATAGAATTCGAACCCCTCGCCGAGCTCCGGTCGCACCAGCAGCGCCGCGGCGAAATCAAGGAGCGCCCAGCCGCCCGCCGGCTCATCGCCGTGGATTCCGGCGAACAGGGCGAGCTTGAGGCGATCGCCGCCGCCCCGCGGCCCTCGCCAGGTGTAACGGACGATCGGTCCGCCCTCCCCTGCCCCGCCGCTTTCGCCGAGCGACAGCCCGAGCAGTTCCGGATGCGCCGCGGCGAGCCCTCGGAAGGCGTCGAGCAACAAGGCATGCGGTGCGACGGAGCTCACGGCGGTGGGATGGGCGGAGGGTTTGAGAATCGTGCTCATGGACGCTCGACGCTCAGAGGTGCTGGCCATGCGCCAACAGCGCGCGGATGCGCTGCACAATGGCGCGTAGCGCGGCGGAGTTGCCGACGGCATCGCGGCCAAGTGTGAGTTGAAGTTCGAGCGGTCGGAACGGCAGGTCCGGCACCACGCCATCGATACCCTCGACCATGATTTGATGTGCCGGTTGCTCCACCCAGCCGGCGGCCAGCAGCGCCGGCGCGGCGCCGTCGAGCCAGTGCGAGAGCGACTCGCCGCGCACCGTCCCCTGCGGAAACCGCCAGGGACCACGGCGCAACTTCACCACGGCGTGCGGCGCGAGCCGGCGGTACTCGCGCTCGAGGAGCGCCAGCTCGGGACGCTCGCCGGTGGTCCATGAAGCGGACCAAAGATCACCGGGACCGCGATTGACAAGCGGAACGACGTCGAGCACGACGCCGCCAATCGTCTCCGGCGCCGCCGTCGCCGCATCGATCAGATCGAAGGCGGCGAGGCTGGAGGACTCGTCCCCCTCGGCAAATCCCGCGAGGACGGAGATGCGCGCGTCGAGATCGGTGCTGTTGGGGCCGAAGGCGACGAAGCGCGGAAGGTAGAAACCGTGTTCGTCCGGCCCCAGCGGCGCGGCAAACAGTGCAGCCGAGCGTTCGGCACGCGGCGAAAGCCGGGCAAGGCGCTCGAGCACCGCGTCGGAGAAGCTACGGGGGCGGAGGATGGGCGAGGAGAACACGGGACGGAAAGGGAGGAGCGGCCCGCCGGTCATGCCCAGAGGGCCGCAATTGACGTTTGGTTACTTGGCGTAGATCTGGTCGAACACCCCGCCGTCGGCGAAGTGGGTCTTCTGCGCGGAGGTCCAACCGCCGAACTCGCCGTCGATGGTGACGAGGTCGAGCTTCGGGAACTGCTTGGCGTATTTCGCGGCCGCGGCCGGGGCGGTCGGGCGGTAGAAGTTGCGGCCGGCGATATCCTGCCCCTCGTCGGAGTAGAGATACTCGAGATAGGCCTGGGCGACCTCACGGGTGCCCTTGCGGTCGACGACCTTGTCGACAATCGCGACCGGCGGCTCGGCAAGGATGCTGATCGAGGGGACGACGATCTCGAAGGCGTCGGAGCCGAACTCCTTCAGGGCGAGGAAGGCCTCGTTCTCCCACGCGAGGAGCACGTCGCCGATGCCGCGCTGCACGAACGTCGTCGTGGAGCCACGAGCACCGGAGTCAAGCACCGGCACGTTCTTGAAGAGCGCGGTGATGAATTGCTTCGCACCCTCGTCGCCGCCGTGGTGGCGACGGGCGAAGGCCCAGGCGGCGAGGTAGTTCCAGCGTGCGCCGCCGGAGGACTTCGGGTTCGGCGTGATCACGGAAACGCCGGGCCTCACGAGGTCTTCCCAATCGTGGATCTTCAGGGGGTTACCCTTGCGGACGAGGAAGACGATCGTGCTTGTGTAGGGCGAGGAGTTGTTCGGAAGGCGCTTCTGCCAGTCGGCGGGCAGAAGCTTCGCAACGTGAGCAAGCGGATCGATGTCGCCCGCGAGCGCGAGCGTGACCACGTCGGCCGGGAGACCGTCGATGACACCGCGGGCCTGTTTGCCGGAGCCGCCGTGCGACTGTTTGACGGTGACGTTGTCACCCGTCTTCGCCTTCCAATGGGCGGCGAAGGCGTTGTTGAAGTCGACGTAAAGCTCGCGCGTCGGGTCGTAGGAGACGTTGAGGAGCTCGATGTCCTTTGCGGAGGCGGCGAGCGCCGCACCGAGGAGGAGCGAGGTGGTGACGATGCGAAGGAGTTTCATGGCGAGGATCGGGCTGAAGTTGATTTTGTCTTAAGTCTCCGGGCACTTCCCGTGGTCGGGTGGTCGCGGTTGAAGCGGATTTGCTGGGGCGCCGCCGGCGGTGCCGGTAGGTGCGAAAGGTGGATTCGGGTTGGAGACGCTCAGAAAGAGACTTGGAGGCGGCTGAAGAGCGCCTGTTCGTCGTTCGCGACCACGGAACCAGCGGCGCCGCCGCCGGTGAAGTCGGTATACTCGTAGTTGAGGAGGAAGCGCAGGTTGCGGTTGAGGTACCAGTTCAGGCCGAGGCCGTACCCAGTGGCACCACGTGCGTTGGTCGTGGCGCTCAGGCCGCCGCCACCGTTGGCGGCCGCGACAAAGAGATCGCGGTCGAGATCGATGCCACTCACGCGACCGACGATCTCGAACGCGCCCCAGGTGCCGGCGGCGGGATCGAAGTTGGCTTTCGGCGTCACGCCGCGCGCGGTCGAGTCCTCGCCGGTGAGCACGTAGCCGCCGGAGACGCGCCAAGCCTCGTTGCTCACGGTGAGGGCGTTGAGCGGCGCGGCGGTGCGCACGACCTTCTGGCGCTCCCACGCATACTCGGAGACGAAGGAGAACGGTCCGCTATAGAGCGTGATCGCCGGAGAAACGCGGGCGTGGTTGCCCGCGCCGACGACGGCTCCGAGGTTGGCGAGGCTCTGCTGACCATTGGTCACGATGTTCTGGAGCGCACCGGTCTCGGTGCCGGAGCTGACGCCCGCCGCGAGACCCAAGCCCTTGGCCCAGCCATCGGTCTTGGCGAACGGCGCGATGGTCAGGCGGCCGGCGAAGGTCTTGTTGTCGTCGAGATCGCCGCCGATACCGGTGGTGTTGTTGCGCACGCCGTTGTAGACGCCGGCGCGGTACTCGACCAGTCCCTCGGCCAGCGTGCCGTAGAGCTCCACGCCGAGGTCGCGGTTCGGCAGGAGCGTGTTGACGAACGATGATTCGACGAAGAGACGGTCGGAGCCGGGTTCGAGCGCGACAGGCGAGGCGAACTTGCCGAACTTCACATTGAGCGCGGGCTTCACCCGGGCCGCGATCCACGCCTCGACCAAGCCGAAGGTGCTGGCACGGGTGGTGCCGTCGATACCGGCATATTCCGGGACAATCGCGAAATCGAAGTTCTTGGCGATGGTGCCAGAAAGGATGGCACGAGTACGACGGAGCAGAAACTGGTTGTTGCCGGCGATGCCGTCGCCCCCGAAGTAGAAGCGCGCGTCGGCCTGGGCGAGAGCCCGGATCTTCAGATCAAAGGCCTTGTCCGGCGAGGAGAGCGCGAAGCCGCCGGCGCCGGCAGAAACGACGGGCTGCTTCTTGGCCGCCTCGGCGGCGGTCTCATCCTTGAGTTCTTGTTTGCGTTCGAGCACGCGGATTTTCTGGTCGAGGAGGCGGATCTGCTCGCGCAGGGCCTGGAGTTCTTCGG
>JAEXPL010000136.1 GCA_023446865.1 Verrucomicrobiota bacterium
TCGCCGCCGAGGCGGTCCTGCAGCTCGCGCAATGTGCCCTCGGCGTGCATGCGACCGTGGTCGACGATGCCGATGCGGTCGCAGAGCGACTCGGCCTCCTCGAGGTAGTGCGTGGTGTAGAGCACGCCCACGCCCTCGGCGCGCAGGCCGCGGATGAACTCGAGGATGTTGAGGCGCGCCTGCGGGTCGATGCCCACGGTGGGCTCGTCGAGGAGGATGAGCTTGGGGCGGTGGAGGAGGGCGCAACCGAGGTTGACGCGGCGCTTCATGCCGCCGGAGAAGGTCTTCACGGCGTCCTTGGCGCGGTCGGCGAGGGTGAGGGCGGAGAGCAGCTCGGCGGCGCGGGCGCGGGCGGTTTTCGCGTCGAGGCCGGCGAGGCGTCCCCAGAATTCGAGGTTCTCGGCGGCGCCGAGCTCCTCGTAGAGCGCGAGTTCCTGCGGCACGACACCCATGACGCGCTTGGCCGCCTGCGGATCGGCGGCGAGCGGCTGGCCGGCGACGGTGATGCGGCCGCCGTCGGGCTGGAGCAGGCCGCAGACCATGGAGATGGTGGTGGTCTTGCCGGCGCCGTTGGGGCCGAGCAGGCCGTAGATCTCGCCGGGGCGGACGGTGAAGCCAACGTCGGCGACGGCCTGGACGGAGCCGAAGGCCTTGGAGAGATGCTCGACTTGGAGCAGGGGTGTCATGGCGGTGAGCGTGGGTGGGCGGTGTGGTTAAGTCCAGCGGACGGAAGTCATGGTGGCGCAGGAGCAATGGGGGAGTTGCGCGACGATGGTGGTGTGAATGGCTTGCCGGGAATGCGAAACGACATCGCCGCGGTTGCCCGACGGCCATGGTGGAGGGATGGGGCGATCGCTAGAAACACCCCGTGGTTGGTGTGGAGTTGCAGAATTTCTGCCGGACCACGGGATCTCCCAGACACGACCTAGGGAGCCATGCAGAGGGCTGCGGCAATCTCGGGAGAGGTGCAAATACCGCCGGTCTCCAGCGCCAACAGTGCGGCGCCGGCGACCGGCGACAATTCGGCGGGGACGATGCGGGCGGCGGGCACCTCGCGGACGATCGCCGCGGCGATCACCGGGGCGAAGGTCGGTGCGGTGGCGGTGCTGCCGGCGAAAACGACCTCGGGCGCGGCGGCGGGGAAGAGTTTCCCGGCGACGGCGCGGACCATCGCGGCGAGTTCGCCGGCGCCACGCGCGAGCAGCTCCTGCGCGGCGGCATCGCCGCCGGCGGCGCAGGCGAGCACGTCCTCGGCGAGGCGGGCCATCTCGTGGCGGACGAGTGTGCCGTCGTGCAGGCGGGTGACGATCTCGCGGAGATTGGAAACAAGGAGACGCGCGAGGACGCGGTCGTGCAGCGCGGTGGCCGGGCCGCGGCCGTCCTGGGCGCGGATGGCGGCGCCGACGGCGCGCAGGCCGAGCCAGTAGCCGCCGCCACCATCGTCGAGGATGGAGCCCCAGCCGCCGGCCTGCCAGGTGGCGCCGGCGGCGGTGCGGCCGTAGCAGGAGGAACCGGTGCCGGCGATGAGCGCGATGCCCGGGCGGCCGGCGAGTCCGCCGGCGAGGGCGATGCGGATATCGTGGTCGACGCCGATCGCGGCGGGTGTTGCGGCGAGGGCGAGCTGCTGCGCGATCTCCCGCCAGTGTCGGCGCGCCTCGTCGGACGCGGTGGCGGCCATGCCGAGGAAGACGGCGTCGCAGAGCGCGGGAGCGAGTCCCGCGGCGGTCCAGGCGGCGGATACGGCGGTGCGGAGCGACAAGGCGGCGCCGTCCCAGCCGGCATGGAGGTGGTTGGCCACTCCGCCGCTGCCGAGGCCGAGCACGCGGCCGCGTTCGTCGCAGAGGAGTGCGCGGGTGGAGGTGCCGCCGCCATCAATGCCGAGGAAGAGGGCCATGTCGCGGGGTAAGGTTTCGCGAAGCGCAGCCGGGCGGCAAGCCCGGTGTCCGGTGGGGCGGTGCGCGGTGGTCGGTGAGCGGTGAACGGTGAACGGTGAGCGGTGGGTGCTCACCTTATCGAAGACTGTGCAATCGACTGATGGAGGTGGCCCGCGTTGCCCCTAACGCGGTCGTGGGTGGGAGCAGCCGCGGACAGCACCCCCCGACCAGCGACTACCTGCCCGCCGTGGACCGAGTCCTCGACCCGCTTGAGGGCAAGCGGGTCCACCTTACTGCGTTCCCTCTCTCGCATTTTGCGGACTCAAAGCTCGCTGCGTTCCGGCCGGTACGCGGTGGGGTCCGCGGCAGGAGCCGCAGTGGCCGGTAACCAGTAGCCGGTGACCGGTGCCCGGAGGGCGGATTTGGAATGTGGAACGCAGGAAGGCCGGAACGGACACCGAAGAGGTGCGAGCTGTGCTCGCCGTCCGCTTCCTGAGTTCCAGATTCTCCCGGTTCGGGATTCCGGAGTGGAGGAACCGCTGATGGGCTTCGCCAATGGGCGAAGCCTTGAGCGTGTCCTGCGGCTGATCGCCGCAGGAACGGTGGGTGGTGGCGCCCGCTGATCGCGGGCGGGAGAAGCTGCGCGGTGGTTGGTATTCGGAGATCGCGATCCTGCGAAGATCGAGCGGTTGACCGGAGCCATCAGCGTGCATCAGCGGTTCCACTCTCTGGAACTCGATTCCTGTTATCCTGAGT
>JAEXPL010000170.1 GCA_023446865.1 Verrucomicrobiota bacterium
CCAACCTCTACACGAAGTACACCTTCATGAGCGGCCCCCTGAAGAACCTCTCGATCGGTGGCGGCGGGAGTTGAGCACGTTGCCGACATTGAGCTGCAGCTCGACCCAGGAGCCCTCGCCCACAAACGGAGTCTTGAACGTGTAGCCGATGGAAGCGTCGCCCAGGAGGAGGCCACGCCCTTCGCGCGACTCGCCGTAGTAGAAGCCGAGGACGTTGGAACTCTGATAACGGCCGCCGCCACCGATCGAGAGGTTCTTCAGGGGGCCGCTCATGAAGGTGTACTTCGTGTAGAGGTTGGCGCCGTACTTGCGCTGGCCGCGCGCCTGCAGGCCCTCGAGGCCGGTGACCGTGCCAGGCGTCCAGCTGGCCGGATCGGAGGATCCGTTGGTCGCATACACCTCGCCGAGCTGCCAGCCGATCTGGTTGATGATCGTGTCCCAATCGCCACCGCCGAGGAGGAAGCCGGGGCCACCCTTCGCGAGCCAGAACTTGGTCGCGCTGTCGGACCAGACCTTCACGTCGGACATGATGTTGCGGTACTTGATGTCGTTGATCGAGAAGTTGGCCGAGATGCGCCAGTTCGACAGCGGGTTGGCGACGACAGAGAACTCCCAGCCATTGGCCTCACGGTCGGCCAAGTAGCCGTTGATCGACGGGTCGAGCCGGTTGGCCGTGCGCTCGGTGGCGGAAATCCGCCCGGCCGCGAACAGCGCGTCGAGGATGCGGTTGTTGAGCGTCGTCATCGTGGCGACGTTGCCGTAGTCGGTGGTGTTGAGCTGCTCGTTGGTGTAGTAGCCGGCGGTGGCGAACACCTTGCCGCCGAACAAGTCGAGCTTCAGGCCGGCGTCGGTGCCCTCGCCCTTGGTCATCGGGGCGATGTAGGAATCGACGAGGTGAATGTTGAAGTTCGGGAGCTGGCGGTTGTTCGAAAGGTTGCCGTAGAGCGAGAGTTCCTTGGTCACGTGGACCACGGCGCCGGCCGTGAACGTGCTCGGGCTGAACGACTCCGAGAGCCGATTCGCGGAATCGAGCTCGTAGGTGAAACGGCCAGTGGCGTCGGGCGCGATCACGGGTGTCCATGTGTGCGTCAGATTGTCGATGCGGGCGCCGAGCGTGGTAACGAGGCGTTTCTTGAAGAGCTCGCTCTGGAGGGCGAGCATCCCGGTGTGCTGCTTGTCGGAGAAGTCCGACATATCCTGCGTCGGCGCCCAGCCGGAGTTGGCCACTTGGTTCTTCCAGGAGCCGACATGAATCGTGGAGGCATCGCCCTCGGTGATATAGTGGCGGCGATATAGCCGGTTCACGTCGTCGGAGGCGTTGGTGCCGGCCTGGCGGTCGAGGAAGATCTCGCAGTCCTCGCGACGCTCAGCGTCGGTCTTGGCAAACTCGTACATGCCGGCGAGGCGGTGGCTGCCCCAGTCTCCGGTCGAGAAGGTGTAGGCGGCGGTGGCGCGGAGGAAGGTGGCCTCATCGGTCTGCTTGCGGCGCGTCCAATTGTTCTCGAGGTAGAGGTGTCCGGCATTCGGATTTGCGCTCCAGCCCGGGAGGTACGCGCTCGCGTCGCCCCAGAGCTCGCTACTGTCGCCGTAGTAGTTGGTGGCGCGGCTGCCGTTGGCATCGTAGCCGGTGAACTTCGAATACTGGTGGTTCGCGGCGAGCTCGAAGGAGAACTGGTCCGAGACCTGGTTCTCGTAGACCGCGGTGAAGGCGTCGTATTTGGTCGTGCGCACGGCATCGGGGCCGGCGGGATTCGAGTCGAGCGGGATGATCGCGAGATTCGCGTCGGTGAGCGCGAGATGCGACCAGGTGGGCGCCTCCCAGTTGCTGGTCGGCGCGGAGGTATTGGCGTTGGTCGCGAAGGGGAAGCCGAGCCAGTCGCGCACGACGCCGTCGTCGGCGACCACGCGGTGACTGGGCCAGAAGGAGTCGATCGGCAGCCCCCAGGCGTCGGCCCACTGCGAGTTGTAGGTCGGCCGGCCGGCCTCGCGCCAGGCGAAGCTCTGGTCGATCATGAGCCAGGGACGCGCGACGTTGTCGGTTACTTTGCCGATCTCGAACTCCGCCCGAAGAGTCGAGGTCTTGCTCGGCTTCCAATTGGCGGCCAGCGCGGCGCGGCGGGCGCGGTCGAACTCGAACTGGCGCCAGCTGTGGCCGTTTTCAGCCATGGCATTGACCCGCACCGCGAGCGAACCGGGCGTGAGCACCTGGTTGTAGTCGACAGTGCCGCGGTAGCGGTCCCAGCTCCCGATGGTGAAGGAGACGGTGTCGTCCGAGGCGGAAAGCAGGGCCTGCTTGGTGGTGGTGTTGACGATGCCGCCGGCGGCGCCGAAGCCGAAGAGGATGGCGTTGGGACCGCGGGATTGGTCGATGCGGTCGACGTTGTAGAAGTCGGACGAGACGCGCCACGGGAAATAGTTGCGTGCATAGGTCGCATCCAACCCGCGGATGCGAAGCTGCCACTCGCTGTTGCCGATCATCGGGTTGCCGTTGAAGTTGCTGTCGGCGTCGCCGAAATCCGGCACGGCGTTGTTCTGGAAGAGGATGATGTCCTTCATGCTCGTGGCGCCGATGTCCTTGAGGAACTCGGGGGTGAGCACGGAGATGGCGGCGGCGGTGTCCTTGAGCTCGGTGTTGAGACGACTGCCGGCGAGCGTGTTCTGCGCAAGGTAACCGACATCGCGGCCTTCGTTGACCTCAAACGGACTGAGTACGACGACCAGATCGTCCGGCGCGGCCGATGCCGGCTCGGCGGTTGACTGGGCACGGAGACCGAGGGGCAGACTGCAGGCGAGCAAAAGGCCCGCCGAAGGGGCGAGGTTTCTACTGAGGGGGTTCATGAGTTTGGGGTACTGACGGTTACGGAAAGACAAAGGACTAGCGCTTGGGCCGCACCAAAGCGCCGGCCGCCGGCAGGACTCGACCTTTGCGATCGAACAGGCCGCACGACCCGCCCACCCAGACGGCGAGCCCGGAGACAGGCACCGCCTCGGGGTGCCAGTAGACCACGCCCACACCGAGCCCATCGGGGACTTCGGTCACGATCTGGGCCACCTCGCGCAGGAAACGCCGCTGTCCGGCCGGGGTGAGCGGCCAGCGGAGATTGGGCCGGCCAAGCCAATGCTCGTCACCACGCGCCGGATAGCCGGCTTCGACGACCAGCACCGGTTTGCGGAACTCGGCCGCAAGGGCGACCAGGGCCGTGCGCAGTTCGGCCAGACCGCCGTGCCACTCCGGATAGTAGCTCACGCCTATCATGTCGAAGGGCACGGCCTGCCCCGTGGCCTCGCGGCAGAACCACTGGGCCCGCTCAAGCTGGTGCGGACTCTCAATGTGCAAAATGCTCGGCGGGCAGGCGCCCGGGGCGAAGGCCTCGGCCAGCCCCTCGTGCGCGGCCCGCAGGAGCGCGCCCAGCCGCTGGACCGCGGCGGTGTCCGCCCGCTGCGCGTATTCGACCTTCCCCTCCGGCCACAGCAGGCCGTTGGTGATCTCGTTGCCGAGCTGCACGTAGTCCGGGGCGACACCAGCCGCGATGAAAGCGCGCAAGGTCTCGGCTGTGTAGGTACGGATCTGGGAGACAAGGTCAGGGAAAGCGAGGTGCGCCCACGCCGCCGGCTTCGTCTGTTGCGCGGGATCCGCCCAAGTGTCGGAGTAATGCAGGTCCAGCAGGAAGCGGGCGCCGCTCCGCTTCACCCGCGCAGCCAGCGCCAAGGTGTACGCCAGGTCATTGGTCTCAACATCGGTGCCCTTGGGCGTCACGAAGAGCCGGAGGCGGAAGCAATTGATCCCGCGGGAGCGAAGAATCGCCAAGGCATCCCCGGCAGTACGCCCGTCGCGGTAAACCGCTCCGTGGCGCTCGAAGGTTGCCAGCGCTGAGACATCCGCCCCGGCCAACCAGGGCACCGGCGCGCCGACGACCGCCACCACGCCCAATACCCCGAGACACGCGCCGGCCGCGATCCACCGACACAATGCGGCGGCGACCGAGGCGACCATGGGGCAGGCAAGCATGCCCACCGCGTAGGTGCGGGCCGCGTCCAAGTCAACTGTTTTACGTTCTGTGTAACTGTTTCACTGACCCACCGGCGCATCCTCGCGGGGCCTGAGCTGGTGAAGAGGATCGAGCTGGCGAAGCTGGGGAAAGAGGGCGTTCGCGCCGAGAACGACCAGCACCGTGCCAATGCCACCGGCCACCGCCGCCACCACCGGGCCGAACATGCCCGCCATCGAGCCGGCGCGGAAGGAGCCGAGCTCGTTGGAGGAGATGATGAAGATCTGGTTCACCGCGGTGACGCGCCCGCGCAGGTGGTCGGGCGTGAGCAACTGCACCAGCGACTGGCGCACCACCACGCTCACGTTGTCGAGCACACCCGAGAGCAGGAGCATCGCGAACGACAACCAGTACCAGTGCGAGAGCCCGAAGACGGTGATGGCCACGCCGAAGCCGCCCACCGCCCACAGCATCACCAGCCCGGGGCGTCGCATCGGCCGGCTATGCGTCTGCCAGATCGCCATGAGCATCGCGCCGATCGACGGCGCCGCGCGCAACCAACCGAGCCCGATCGAGCCCACACCCAGGATCTTGTCCGCGTAGATCGGCAGCAACGCCACCGCGCCCCCGAGCAGCACGGCGAAGAGATCGAGGCCGCTCGCGGCGAGGATCTCCTTGTTGCGCCAGATGAAACCCGCCCCGGCGCCGAGCGATCGCCAGGTGCGCGGCTCCGGCTTCCGTTCCGGCTCGCGGTAATCGATCCGCGCCATGAGCACGACCATCAGGCCGCACATCACCGCGTCGAAGACGTAGACGGTCGCGTAGCTCGAGTAGTGGATGATGAAGCCCGCGAGCGCCGGGCCGACCATCGCCGTGAGCTCGAAGGTCGTGGAGCCCCAGGTGATGGCGTTGGCGAGCTTCTCGCGCGGCAGAATCAGCGGCACCAAGGAGGCTCGAGCGGGCGTACCCAATGTACGGATCGTCGCGCCGAGCAGCAACAGGATGAAGACCGCCGCCACCGCCGGCTGCTCGAAGCCGGCCGCGTTCACCTTGTGCGCCCCCTCGAAAAACCGCGCAACACCGAGCACGCCCGCGTTGAGCAACCGCAGCGGCGCCCAGTCGCCCACCAATCCCGGCCACTGCGAGACCAGCGCGAGCAGCACCGAGACCAACGCCGAACCGGCGAGCGTCGTCTGGATCAGGCGACGCCGGCTGACGTTGTCGGCCAGATGCCCGGCCTGCAGGGCGAAGACGACATAGGGCAGGAAATTCGCGAGGCCCACCAGCCCCAGCGCCGTGGGCGAGTCCGTCCATCGGTAGACCTGCCATGCCGCGGCCAAGTCGAGCGCCTGACGTCCGACGTTGGTCGCGGTGTTGCCGATAAGAAACCGGCGGTAGGCCGGCACGCGCAACGCCGCGTACGGATCGCGCGGCGCATCGGTTGCAGGCTGGGAGTTGGCCATAAGCGCGCAGCATCGCGCACCGTGCATCCAGCGTGCAAACGACTTCTTCGCCCGGGGCGACACGCCGGCTTGCCAAGCCCGGACAGCCCTGCCACGTTCCGCGCCCTGTTCTTTGACTGGCGCACTTGCCAGTCCCCCGGCCGCACGCCGAAGTCCGCTTTGCCGCACGCTTTGCTGCGTTCTGCATTCTGCCTTTTGCGTTCTGCATTCGTGCTTCGGGGGTGTTCTGGATTCGACCCTTGGTCGGAGTGCGGCGCTGCACGTCGAGGTTGGAGGTCTCCTCGTTAATCCACCGCCAAAAAACTAAGTGGCACCTACGAAGAAATGCCCCTGGCTGCTTAATTAAAGCAACCACGCGTCACCGGCGACACCTGCTAGCCG
>JAEXPL010000186.1 GCA_023446865.1 Verrucomicrobiota bacterium
CGACCTGCACGCTGTCCACGCCGCCGAGGACCGCCGAGAGAGCCTCGGTGGTGGTGCGGAGCATGTTCACGTACGGGTCGAGGACGGTCTTGTTGAAGAGCGCGGTGCGCGCATGGACCGTGGCGCCCGAGGCGAGCGAGGCGTCGCCGTAGGCGGAGACCACGCGGGCCCAGAGGAGGCGGAACGCGCGGAACTTCGCGAGCTCGGGGAAGAACTGGGAGCCGATCGCGAAGCTGAAGGCGAAGCGCGGCGCGGCGGTCTTGGCGTCGACCTTCGCGGCCTCGAGGGGGCGGAAGTATTCGACGGCCATCGCGATCGCGACGGCGAGTTCCTGGGCGGAGTTGCCACCGCCTTCGACCACGAAGCCGGCGTCGACGCCGATGGTCTTCACGGCCGGGGCGTTCTTGGCGGCGAAGGCCGTCCAGGCGGCGAGCTCGGCCGTGGCGGCTTCGAGCGTTGCGGCCAGCTTGCCCGTGGAGGCGAGCGCGGAGAGCGGATCGGCGGTGACGGCGCCCTGGAGGGCGGACCACTGTTCACCGCGGGACTTCAGCGCTGCGCCGAAGGTCTTCTCGATCCCGGCGGCGGAGGCGCCGACGGGGGCGAGGACCGGCGCACCGGCAAAGTGGATATCCTTGAGCGCCGCGGTGAGGGCGGCGGCCTCGGCCGCGAAGGCGGCCGGGAGCAGGACGGCGTTCTGACCACGCTCGAGGGCGGCCAGAAGAGCCTTGTTGAAGTCGGCGGCAGTCGCGGCCGGGATCGCTTGGGCGATGCGCCAGGCGATCTCGCCCTTGGCGCCCCGCGCGTGCAGGCCGCGGAGGAACGGCGCCTGACCGGGCAGCGTGTCGCGGTGCGGAACGGTTTCGACCATGCCGCGGTGGTACAGCGGCTGGAGGTCGATACCCTCGGCGGTACGCGTCACGAGTTTCTTCTCGAACGGCACGCCGAGAAGTTCCTTCTCGACGGTTTCGCGCCAGACGCGGCGAAGCGTCTCGGCATCGGAGTTCGCGTTGCCGCCAGCGGGCGACGCGGTGGGTGAATCCAACTTTGCGCTCATGAGAAAAAGGGAGGGAAAAGGACGGGAGTTATGCTATGAGATTGCCGCAGGGCAAGCGGCCGGCAATGAGTGGATGGCATTCGCCAAACCATGCGGAGCAAGTCGACGATGTTTCAGGGATACTCGGAGATCGAGTCCGTGAGCTGATTCCACGATATGAGTGTTGACGACCACGTCCGCAAATAACACCCCCTTATCGAAACCTTTGGCAAGATAAGTTTCCATGATCACCAAGATCGACCACCTGGGTATTGCTGTTAAGTCCATCGACGAGACGGCGAAATATTATGAGACCGCGCTCGGTCTGAAGTGCACCGGCCGCGAGGAAGTCGCCTCGCAGAAGGTGAAGACCGCTTTCTTCCAAGCCGGCGAAACCAACATCGAGCTGCTCGAGCCCACGTCGCCCGACAGCCCGATCGCGAAGTTCCTCGAGAAAAACCCGAACGGCGGCATCCATCACGTCGCCTTCGGCACGACCGACATCACCGGCCAGCTCGCGCAGGCCAAGGGCGCCGGCGTGCAGCTGATCCACGAGGTGCCGTTCACCGGCGCGCACAGCAAGCTCGTCGCCTTCCTGCACCCGAAGGCCACCCACGGAGTGCTCACGGAGTTCTGCTGCGACGCGCCCGGCGCCAAGCACTGAGCCCCCCGTTCCCCCACTCTCCCGTTTCCCTCAGCCCGCAATTTTCTCTCCATGCCCATCTCAGCGAAAATGCTCGAAACCCTCGAGAAGCGCCGCAAGGTCGTTCTGGCCAGCGGCGGCGAGGACAAGATCAAGGAGCGCAACGCCAAGGGCCTGCTCACCGCCCGCCAGCGTCTGCTCGAACTCTTCCAACCCGGCACCTTCCAGGAAGCCGGCATGCACGTCGAACACGCCGGCGAGCACTTCGGCATGAAGGGCAAAGTCCTGCCTGCCGATGGCGTCATCTCCGGTGTCGGCTACATCGACGGCCGCCCGGTCGCCGCCTTCAGCCAGGACTTCCTCGTCTCTGGCGGCTCGCTCGGCAGCAAGCACGCCAAGAAGATCGTCGACCTGCAGGACTACGCCGCCAAGGCCGGCATCCCGCTCATCGGCATCAACGACTCCGGCGGCGCCCGTATTCAGGAGGGCGTGCTCGCTCTCTCCGGCTACGCCCAGGTGTTCTTCCGCAACGTCGTGCTCTCCGGCCTCGTGCCGCAGTTCTCGATCATCGCCGGCCCCTGCGCCGGCGGCGCGGCCTACTCCCCCGCCCTGACCGACTTCCTGATCATGACCAGGAAGAACGCCCAGATGTTCATCTGCGGCCCCGAGGTCATCAAGGCGGCCACCGGCCAGACCTCCACCCTCGACCAGTTCGCCACCGCCGAGGCCCACGCCACGGTCTCCGGCAACATCCACTTCGTGGCCGAGGACGACAAACACGCCCTCCAGATCGTCAAGAAGGTCCTCTCCTACCTCCCCTCGAACAACATGATGGACCCGCCGCACAAGCTGCCGGCCACCATCGACATGTCCGAGGACCCCGAGATCAACAAGCTCGTTCCCGAGGATCCCAAGCAGCCGCTCGACACCGCCAAGGTCATCGAACGCATCGTCGACGGCGGCGATTTCTGCGAGGTCCAGCGCGACTTCGCCAAGAACATCATCGTCGGCTTCGCTC
>JAEXPL010000190.1 GCA_023446865.1 Verrucomicrobiota bacterium
GCGACCGCGCTCCTGCGCGTCGACCTCACGGCGCTCATCGAGTACGGCGACAACGAGCTGCGCTTCGTCGTGCTCGACGGCGGCACCTACTACCTCTCCGAGGCGGCGTACACATCGCCGTACCTCGGCGACGGCTACTTCCAGCTCGCCGCCTTCAACGGCTCGTCCGAGCCCGGCCACCGCTGGGCGACGTTCACGCCCACCGCGGACAATTTCGCCATCCCCGCCGCCGCCACGCTCACGTTCGCCCCGCACACGTTCACCAACGTGCAGGCCGTCGGCCTCGCCTACCACGGCTACCGCGACGGCTGGCATTACTCGTTCAACTTCTCCCGCTTCCTCGCCCTCGGCCGGCGGAGCCACTGAGCCTCGCGCAATCAGAGATCCAGGTTCCAGCTCGGCCTTTCCTTCCGCCGATCGACTGGACCTCCCGCCCTTCCTCGCCCCCGGGCCGGCGCCAACCGACACAGGCGCAGAACCGTGTCGCGGTCGGACACAAGTTCGCGTCGTTCCCCGCCACGCGACGCCGCGGCTGGATCCGCCGCCCACCTTTTGCGTTTCAAAACTCCGCGCGGCCCCTCATCGCTCCTCCATGCCGTTTTCCTCCCTGGGCCTCATCGCCCCTCTCGCCCAAGCCGTCGCCGAGCGCAACTACGCCGCGGCCACCCCCGTGCAGACCGCCGTCATTCCGGCCATCCTGCGCGGTGAGGATGTGTGGGCCTCCGCCCAGACAGGCTCCGGCAAGACCGCCGCCTTCGCCCTGCCGCTGCTCCAGCGCCTTGCCGCCACGCCGCGCGAACGCGGCACCGTCGCCGCCCTCGTCCTCGTGCCGACCCGCGAACTCGCCGCCCAGGTCGCCGCCTCCTTCAAGACCTACGGCGCCCACCTGCCCGCGCCGTCGATCAAGGTCGTGACCGTCTTCGGCGGCGTCTCCCTCAACCCGCAGATGATGGCGCTGCGCGGCGGCGCCGATGTCGTCGTGGCCACGCCCGGCCGACTGCTCGACCTCCTCAAGCGCAACGCCCTCACCCTCGCCGCCGTCTCGGCGCTCGTGCTCGACGAGGCCGACCGCCTCCTCGATCTCGGCTTCGCCGACGAACTCGGCCGTATCCTCGATCTCCTGCCCGCCAAGCGCCAGAGCCTCCTCTTCTCCGCGACATTTCCGCCCGAGGTCCGCGCCCACGCCGAGGAGATCCTCCACGAGCCGTTCCGCTTCGAAGGCGCCGCCACCGACACCACCGCCCAGCCCGCGACCATCGTCCAACGCGCCATCGAGGTCGACCCGCCGCGCCGCACCCAGCTCCTGCGCCACCTCATCGAGAGCAACGGCTGGACGCGCGTCCTCGTCTTCGTCGCCACCAAGTACGCCACCGAGCACATCGCCGAGAAACTCCGCAAGGCCGGCTTCGACGCGTGGGCCTTCCACGGCGAGCTCAGCCAGGGCGGACGCACCGCGGCCCTCGCGCGCTTCAAGGAAGCCAAGGTCGGCATCCTCGTCGTCACCGACCTCGCCTCGCGCGGCATCGACATCGTGCGCCTGCCCGTCGTCGTAAACTTCGACCTGCCCCGCTCCGCCGACGACTACACCCACCGCATCGGCCGCACCGGCCGCGCCGGCGAAAGCGGCATTGCCGTAAGCTTCGTCAGCGCCGCGACCCACGCGCATTTCCGGCTGATCGAGAAACGCCACGGCCTCTCCATCCCCCGCGAGCAGATCCCCGGCTTCGAGCCCGTCGAACTCGAGGCCCCGCCGCCGCCCGTGTCACCAGCCGGTGGTGGCGTGAAGGGCAAGCGAAAGAGCAAGAAGGACAAGCTCCGCGAGGCCGCCGCCCGCGCCGCGACCGCCGCCGAGCGTCCGCTGCGCATTCCCCGCCACGCCCGTTTCCGGTAGTTGACGGCCGCCCACCGAGCGAACCGCCACCTCCCGCTCCACCTGCCGTCGATCCGGCGACCGGTTACGCCTCGACTGCGATGCCGTGGCGGCCCAACGCCGCAACGACATCGGGTTCACTCGTCGTCGCGGCCGGCGTCACCGAGAGCAGCACTTGCTCCACGTAGCATCCGCGCTCGTCGAAACGCCGCACGATCAGCTCGATCGCCTCCTCCACAGGATCGCCGCTCCGCGCCCCCTCCGTTCGAGCCTGCGCCATCTCCGCGAGGAGCCCGACGACCTCGGCGCCAAGGGTATAGCCGCCCGGGCGTTCGCCGAGATAGACGAGAAGCTCCGGCCCGTTGCTGTGCACTTCCACCCAACGACCGGCGCCACACCTCCGCCGCACGCTCGCCTCGATGATCCGGTAGGCCTTCGGCGAACTGACCCGGTCGAACCGCCCCCGCACCGTCCGCCACTTCAGCGAACACGCCCTGCCCTCGCGCCTCGTTGTGGCCTCGAAGTCCATCAGCCGGTAACGGAGTCTCCGTTCCCACAGTGGGTCGTTCGATTCGGTGGCACTCATTCCACCCCCGGCAGCGCCCTTCGTGCCATCCGCCCACCACTGCAACCCGGAACCCGCGCGATGGCGCAGGGCGGGGGTGAACATCCTCCCGCGCCTGTCCGCTACGCCGCTCATCGGGTCACCGTACCGTCCACGCCGCAGCCCGACCGCTCTCCGCGGCTTTCAGGACAGGCGGAACGAATTCTGGGATCATCGCGCCTCCGCCAACGCACGATGCCCGCCGTCCTCCAGCCCGAACCCATCCCAGCAGCCGAACCAGCCGTCCCGAACGCCGCCGACTTGTTCCTCTGGCACCATGCTTGCGCTGTCGCCGACCGGCCAACCGGGATCGTCCCCGGCTACACCGAGATCCACGAAAGCTACCATGCCCCGGAGACGAGCGAGCAATGCCACGACCGCTTCGCGTTCAGAATCGTCCCGGATGCGCTCGGCCGCGCGCTCGTCAGTTCCGTGCCGCGGGCCAACGCACTGCCACCGCCGGGCCGGCTGCCCGGCCTCGCGCGCCAACTGCTCGACCAACTCGAGGACGCGCTGCGGGCCTCGTATCCGCTTCGCTCGTCCGCCCCCCCGCCTCTGCGCCGTCTCGCCCGCACCACCCTCCGCAACCACCGCTGCACCGTCTTCGTCGTCGAGCGCGCGGTCGCCGGTTTCACGTTCGAGTTCCGCATCTGGATCGACTGCTCGGCCGGTTTCGCGCGCCGGATTGATTTCCACGCCCACAGCTCGTGCCCCGGCGCCGGCGAGATCGCCATCTCCTCCGCCAACGGCGTCCTGCGCTACCGCACCGATCCGCTCAACCGATGGCTCCAGTCGGAGTCGCAACTCCGGCTCTCCTTCTGGTCCCCCGTGCTGGACCTGCCCCCGCCGGGCC
>JAEXPL010000348.1 GCA_023446865.1 Verrucomicrobiota bacterium
GGCGGTACACGTCCTTCGTGTCCTCGTGGTAGAAATAGACGCCGAGGCCGATCGAGTCGTAGTGGTCGATGCGGGTGTGGGCGTTGGTCGAGAAGAAGAAGCCGTGGGTGCGCGAGGGACGGCGGAAGACCAGGCGCTTGAGGCCGAGACTGGGCAGGCGCGTGAGCAGTTCGATGTGCTCGAGGAGATTCGGGAAACAGTCGCAGACGAGGGTGTCGGCGCCGGCGGGGGCCTGGTCGAGCGCCTCGATGATGGTGCGATGGCCGGCCGGAAGGGCGGCCGCGGCGGCGAGCTCGCGGAAGTCGGGGCCGCAGGCGAGGAAGAGGCTGCGGTTCTCCATGAGGGCGTTCTGGCCCTTCACGGTGATCTTGGTGCGCGGTTTGGGCGCGCCGAGTTCCTGCGGGTGGCTGGAGTCGAGGTGTTTGAACGCGCGGCCGGCGAAAGTGAGCATGCGCTTGCGGCGGCCGAGAAGGGCCTGCTCCTCGGTATCGTCGGGTGCCGGGGCGCGGAAGACCTCGACGGAGACCATCGGGTTCACCACCGGCTGGTCGCCGGTGTTGTAGATCTCCAGCATGATGTTCGTGCCGAAGGTCTTGATCGGGTCGAGCAACACCGCGGAGCAGTGCAGTCCGAAATTGTCGTCGCCGCGGTTGAGGACGACGAAGTGCTCCTTCAGGTACATCGAGCAGCTGGTGAGGATGCCCGAGCGGGGCGGGATCACGAGGGGTGCGACATCCTCGCGCTGCTGGACCTTGTCGAGGAAGCCGCGGGTCTGTTCGCCGCTGACCACGCGCTCGAACTGCAGCCGGGTGACGGCGGGGTTGATCGTGTAGCGGACGGAGTGGGGGACGATGAAGACGCGGCCGAAACGGTCGATCGAGACGGCGCTGGGGAGCTTGATGCGGTTGTCCTTCACGGCGCGCCAGATCTCGTCGGAGGAGAGCTTGGCGGACTCGGGCGCGTAGAAGAGACGGCCGACGGGCGTGCCCGGGCGCAGGAGTTTCTGGAAGTAGGCGGCGCTGGGGAAACCCTTGTCGAAGACGAAGGCCTCGGCCTCGATGAGGACCTTGTTGTTCTCGATGACGGGGGCGCCGACGGTCGTCATCTCGATGCCGATGCGGGCGAGGGAGCTGCGCTCGGTGAAATGGAGCGAGGCCAGACGGTCGCGCATGAAGGCCAGTTCCGCGGTCGAGCGCGGCCGGAAGGCGAGGGTGAGGGCGAGGGAGTCGTTCTTTTTGCGGAGGGCGTGGATCAGCCCGTCCTGGCTGTGCCAGAAAAAGTCGGTGGTCATGAAGGGAACAAAAGGCCGGTGCTCTGCTCGAACCGAGGGGTGGAAACCGGCCGTGGGCGAAGGATTGCTTTTTGAAAAACCGGTCTCCATCTTCCGCGCCTTTCCGAGACGCGCAAGCTTGCGCCTGCACTCTCCCAAACACTCCAAACCTCAGATGAAACCCACCCTCTCCGTTTTCGCTGGTCTGCTGGCGACCGCTGCGTGCTTCGCTGCCGACCCGATCAAGATCAATATCGATCCCGGCACCTCCGCTCAGCCTGCTCCTGCGGCGCAACCGGCGAAGCCCGCGGCCGCTCCTGCAACCGGTGCCGCCCAGCAGGCTCCGGTGCCCCAATATGTCGTGCCCGCGGACGGCAAATACACGAACGAGCAGAAGATCGAGGTGTATGGCTACCTTTTGGCCCGTCGACTGAACCTGCGCGACGAGGTCCTCCCGATGCTCCAGAGCAATGAGGAGGTCACGGCTTTCCTCAATGGCGTGGGCCGGGCGCTGATCGGTGACGATCTTCCCTACGACCCGCGGTTGGTCCTGCCCCAGTCCCAGGAGCTGCTCAACGCTCGCAAGACTGCGTTCAACGCCCAGGTCGAGAAGCAGCGGACCGAGGTGAACGAGCGGAACCAGAAGGAGGCCAAGGAATTTCTGGCGAAGCTGGATGCGACGCCGGGAGTGAAGAAGACCAGCAGCGGCCTGCGCTACGAGATCATCAAGGAAGGCACCGGCGCCAAGGCCAAGCCCGAGCAGGCGGTGCGCGCCTTCTTCAAGACCTCGCTCATCACTGGCGAGGTGATTGCCGCTTCGAAAGACAAGGACGGCAAGGACGTCGCTGTGGAGCTCGCGCTCGGGCCGGCGTTCCCGGGCCTGAAGGAAGGCCTGCAGCTCACCGGTGTCGGTGGCAAACTCAAGCTCTACGTTCCGGCGGAACTCGCTTTCGGCGATCAGGGCGCGATCCCCGGCGCGCTCACGATCTTCGAGATCGAGATCGTCGAAGTGAAGGAGCCCACCAAGGAGCCCGAGCAGAAGAAGTAATCTCCCGTTTTTCGCGACGCCCTCCGGTTTTTTCCGGAGGGCGTTTTGTTTTTCTGGCCAGTGCGTGGCCGCTGCTCTTCCCTCTGGCCGCCACCCGTGTTCCTCCGCTCCCTTCGCCCGTGAAACTCGCCCTTGTCACCGAAACCTACCCCCCAGAAGTGAACGGGGTGGCGATGACCCTCCAGCGGCTTATGCGTGGCTTGGCCGTGCGGGGACACCAGATCGAGATTGTCCGTCCGCGGCAGAAAGGGGCCCAGGAGCGAGACCCGGCCGACCCGGAAGGTCTTCGGCACATGCTCGTGCCGAGCCTGCCGCTGCCGTTCTACAGTGAGCTGCGCCTCGGCTTGCCGCTGTATTTCCGGCTGAAGCGCCGGTGGCGGGCGCAGCGTCCGGATGTGGTGCATATCGCGACCGAGGGTGGACTGGGCGGCGCGGCCCTCTTTGCGGCGCGCAAGCTTGGTCTGCCGGTCAGCTCGAGCTTCCACACGAATTTCCAACAGTACACCCAGCAGTACATGTTCCGCGCGATGCACGACATCGCGCTCGCCTACTTGCGCGGGTTCCACAACCGCGCTGCCTGCACGCTGGCTCCGACCAGCCAGGCGCGGGCCGAGCTGGAGGCGCAGGGGTTCCAGCGCGTGGGCGTGCTCTCGCGCGGGGTTGACGGGCGGTTGTTCGACCCGGCGCGGCGCTGCGAGGAACTGCGGCGCCAGTGGGGCGCGGACGCGGACGCGCCGGTGTTCCTCTATGTCGGGCGGCTGGCGGTGGAGAAGAACATCGAACTCGCGGTGAAGGCGTTCCTGCGCGCGCAGGCGGCGGAGCCGCGGGCGCGTTTCGTCCTCGTCGGCGACGGTCCGGCGCGTGCCGATCTCGCCAAACGGTTCCCGCAGTTCCACTTCGCCGGGATGCGCCGCGGTGCCGATCTCGCGGCGCACTACGCCTCGGGCGATGTCTTTCTGTTCCCCAGCACCACCGAGACCTTCGGCAACGTCGTCACCGAGGCGCTGGCCAGCGGGCTCGTCGTGCTGTGCTACGACTATGCCGCGGGGCGGCAGCACATCCGGAACGGGGCCAACGGCGTGCTCGCGCCGTTTGGCGATGCCGCAGCCTTCGTTTCTGTCGCCGAGACGTTGATGCACCGGCGGGCCGAGTGGCCGGCCTGGCGGATGGCGGCGCGGACCACGGCGGCGGAGATCACGTGGGAGCGCATCTTCGAGTCGTTCGAGGAGACGCTCGAGCGCGTGCGGGGCGGCGCGGCGCCGCGGCATTGACCCGGGCGGTATCCGCATCCCGCGCTTGCTCCGCAGGGCGAGGCGAACAAGCTGGCCGGGCGATGACCAGCGAGTGCGCCAATCTCTATCTCGTCGGATTCATGGGAACGGGGAAAACAACGGTCGGCCGCGGTGTCGCGGCGCGGCTGGGGTTCGAGTTCCTCGATTCCGACCATGAGATCGAACGGCTGCGCGGCCGGACGGTGACGGACATCTTCGCCCAGGAGGGCGAGCCGGCTTTTCGGCGTTACGAGCGCGAGTTCATCGAACACGGGCATCCGGCGACGAGCCAAGTGGTGGCATGCGGCGGCGGTCTGATCGTGCAGGAGGGCATGCTGGACTTGGTGCGCGGCCGGGGCGTGATCGTCTGCCTCCACGCCTCCGTGGAGACGATTCTCAAGCGCACTTCGCAGAGTCGCGCGCGCCCGTTGCTCGAAGTCGAGGATCCGGCCGAGCGCATCCGCACGCTGTTCGCCCAGCGCGAACCGATCTACGCCCGCGCGGGCACGACGATTCTGACCGAGGCCCGCCCGGTGGCGGAGATCGTGAACCATGTCCTGCGGGTGTACCACCGCGAGGCGCGGGGGTTCCAGCCCGGGGTCCCGGCCGCGCCGTGAACCACGAGCGCCGGGAACAGTTGCGCGAGCGACTGCGCGGACTCGGTTTCGATGTCGTTCGCTTCGCTGCAGCAGATGCCGCGGTCGACCGCGGTCTGCGGGACTGGCTCGCCGCGGGCCACCAGGCCGACATGGCATGGCTGGAGCGTTCCGCGGACAAGCGGCTGGATCCGCAGCTGGTCCTGCCGGGCACGGCGAGCGTGATCGTGCTCGGCGTGAACTATTGGCCGGGCCGCGAGGTTGCGGGCACGCTGTTCGCCCGCTACGCGCTGCATCAGGACTACCACGATACGATCAAGCCCGCTCTGGAGCTGGCCGGCCGCGCGGTCGAGGAATTGGGCGCGGTTGGTTCCGCTGACTACCGGTACTATGTCGACGCCGGCCCGGTGCTCGAACGCGGCTGGGCCGCGGCGGCGGGTGCCGGTTTTCGGGGCAAGAACGCCAATCTCATCTCGCTCGAGCATGGCAACTGGCTGTTGCTGGCGGCGATCCTGGTGCGCGTGGCGTTTCCGCCGGACGATCCGCTTGTCGCCGCCGCACCGGGCCGAACGGGTCTGCATTGTGGCAAGTGCACGCGTTGCATCGATGCCTGCCCGACAGCGGCGTTTCCCGCGCCGGGGGTGGTCGATGCGCGCCGCTGCATCAGCTACCACACGATCGAGAACCGCGGGTTCGTGCCGCGCGAGCTGCGGGCGAAGTTCGGTGCGCGCGTCTTCGGCTGCGACGACTGCCTGGCGGTGTGCCCGTGGAACCGATTCGCGCAGGTCGGGCACAGCGAGCTGCTCGCCCGCCGCCACGATCTGGCGGAACTGGGGCTGGTTGATTTGCTGCGCCTGACACCGGAGCGCTTCCGCGAGGTCTTTCGCGGCACGGCGGTCAAACGAACGAAGCTGGCCGGGATCTTGCGCAACGCCTGCATTGCCGCCGGCAACGTCTGGGCCGAGGGTGCGCCCGACCCGAAAGATGAACGCGCAGTCGTGGTCGAGGAACTGTTGCGCTTGGCCGCGCACGACTCGCCGGTCGTCCGCGGGCACGCGGTGTGGGCGCTGCGTCGGGTGTTGGGCGATGCTGAAGCGATCCGGACGTTGGCCGCGGCGCGCGTTGCGGAAACCGACCGGGCGGTGCTCGCGGAGTTCACGGCCTAACCACTCCGGAGCGAAGCGAGCTCCTCGCTGACTATTGAGCCTCGCGCAATAGACTGACCAAGGTGGACCGCGTTGCCCCCAACGCGGTCGCGGGCGGGAGCCGCTGCGGACGGCGTTCGTCTTCGAATGACTGGAGTTCCGCCGCAGACCGAGTCCTCGACCCGCTTGAGGGCAAGCGGGTCCACCCGCAAGCGTCAGGCTAT
>JAEXPL010000362.1 GCA_023446865.1 Verrucomicrobiota bacterium
GATCTCGATCGTGCTGACGGAGCTGCGACCGAACTGGACGGGGATGCGGGTGGCGATCTTGTCGTCGGCATCGAGGCGGAAGACGCCGACGGTGCTGCGTTCCTGGCCGAAGGCGGGGCGGCCGACGAAGACGACGTTGTCGAGGCGCTCGAGCTCGACGGGGCCGTCGACGGAGAGGTCGGGGCGGGCGCCCTTGGGCAGGTCGCCGGTGAGGGCGACGTCGACGAGGACGGTGCCGTTGGCGACGGCGGGATCGATGCGGGCGACGCGGCCGGCGACGACGCCGTTGCGGGTATCAACCGCGGCGATCTGGCCGATGAGGATGTCCTTGGCCTGTGTCTCCGCGATGCGGATCTCGGCCTTGAGGTTGGTGGGGTCGGCGACGCGGGCGAGATTGCTGCCGGGGTTGACCTGCTGGCCGACCTCGAGCGGAAGGGCCTGGAGGACGCCGGCGACACCGGCGCGGACGTGGAGGGCGTCGGCATCGCGGCGGGCGAGGTCGGCCTGGGCGCGGAGGCGGGCGACTTCGGCCTCCTTGGGCGCGATCTGGGCGTCGCGGGTGCGCCGGGCGAGTTCGAGGCGTTTCTGTTCGATCTCCCAGCAGGCGGCGGCGGCTTCGGCGGTGACCTTGGATTGTTTGAGCACGACGGAGGCGACGAGGCCGTCCTTGAAGAGTTCCTCGTTCACCTCGGCCTGGAGGCGGGCGCGTTCGAAATCGGATTTCACGCCAGCGGCGCGGGATTCCATCTCGAGGAGGTTGCGGTCGACCTGGGCGACAAGGCTCTCGTATTCGGCTTCGCCGGCCTTGAGGCCGAGCGTGGCGTTGAGGGCGGCCTGCTCGACGTCGGGGTTGGAGAGTTCGAGGATGAGGGAATCGGGCTGCACAACGGCACCGGGGCGCAGGACGATGCGTTCGACGCGACCGCTCGTGCGGGCGGCGAGCCAGCGGATGTCGACGGGGACGAGCGTGCCGAGGCCGCGGACCTGGCGGATCATCGGGCCCTGTTTGACGGTGTCGATCCAGACCAAGCTGCGTTCGACGGTGGGAGCGGCGGGCTTGAGGCGGGCGAGGAAAACGGAGATGCCGACCACCGCGACCACGGCGGCAGAGACCCACATGATCAGGCGGCGGCGTTTTTCTTTGGCAACGTTGGGGCGGGGAATGTCCATTTTGTGATGTGTGCCCTACTATTGCAGGGCTTGTGCCAGTGCGGAGATTGAGTCTTTAGCCGATGATGGACAAATAGATAGAGAAAATTGACGCAAGTGGACGGGTGGCGGTCGGAGCGGGGCTGGGAAGGTGGCGTCCCACGAATGGGACGCGGGGACGACGCGTTAATCCGGTGTTGTTCTCATGGTTGGCGCGTGGCGGGGTTTGCGCGGCGCGGTATCTTGGGACTAGGCCTGCCGCGAAACCAGAGAACCCCTATGTGGAAGAAACCGTACGGCAAAACCGGCAAAGACATTTCGGTGATCGGCTTCGGCGCGATGCGCTTCGCCAATCCCGCCGACCTCGACGCCTCCGCGGCGGTGGTGCGCCACGCGCACGCCAAGGGTATCAACTACTTCGACACCGCGCCCTATTACTGCGACGACCGCAGCGAGGATATCGTGGGGCATGCGTTCAAGACGATGCCGCGCGACAGCTTCCACGTCTCGACCAAGTGCGCGGAGTCCGACGGCGACAAGCTGCGCGCGAGCCTGGAGCGTTCGCTGCGGCGGCTCGGGGTGGACGCGATCGACTTTTTCCACATCTGGTGCCTGCTCCAGCCCGGCGCGCTCGACGAGCGGCGCAAGGGCGGGGCGATCGCCGCCGCGCAGCGCGCGAAGGAGGAGGGGCTGATCAAACACCTCGTCGTCTCCTCCCACCTCAACGGTGCGGACAACGCCGCGGTGCTCGACACCGGTCTCTTCGAGGGAATCACGATCGGCTACAACGCGATCAATTTCCCGTTCCGGGCGCAGGTGCTCGAGTCCGCCGCGAAGCACGGGATCGGCGTCGCCACGATGAATCCGCTCGGCGGCGGTCTGATCCCGCGGAACGCCGAACGCCTCGCGTTCCTGAAGGGGCCGCAGGACAAGGATGTCGTGCAGGCGGCGCTGCGCTTCAACGTCTCGCAGCCGGCGATCACCTGCGCCCTGGTGGGCTTCTCGTGCGAACGCGAGGTCGACGAGGCGGTCGCGGCGGTGGAGAACTTCCAGCCTTATCCGCCGGCGCACATCGAGCGGGTGAAGGCCAGCATCGGGGCGAGCTTTGAGGGCTTCTGCACCGGTTGCGGCTACTGCATCCCGTGCCCGGTCGACATCGAGATCCCGAAGTTGATGGACACCTACAACCAGAAGATTCTCGAGGGGACCGACGTTGCGATGAAGGAGCGGCTGAAATGGCACTGGGCGATGCCGGCCTCGGCCGCGGCGGTGTGCACCGAGTGCGGCGCGTGCGAGGAGGCCTGCACGCAGCACCTGCCGATCCGCGATCGGCTCAAGGAGATCGCGGCGCTGGCCTGAGCCGGGCCGGTGCGGCGTGCACCGCGGACGGAGGGGGCTCAGCCGTGGCCATGCAACTGGAGCGGGGGCATGAGCCGACCAGCGTGCACTGCCGGTGAAGCCGCCCGCCAGCGCTACCTCCCGGTGGGGCCGGTCTCCGCCCGGATCCCCTCGGCGGCAGCCGCAGCGACCAGCTCATGCTCCAGGGCGTCCAGTCGGAGACTGGACCTACGCGTCAATTGAGTGACTCCGTGCTCAGCGCGCGGCGCCGAGCACGGACTCGTTCGCCTCCGCGGTGCGCGCCGCCGAGACCGCGGGCAGACGCGCCGTGCCGGCACCGGCGGCTGGTGCGGCGCTGTCGCCGACGAGGCGGTGGAAGTCCTGGATGAGGTCGTGAATCGACCGCGCCTGCTGGTTGAGTTCCTCGGCGGCGGACGCGCTCTCCTCGGCGGTGGCGGCGTTGGACTGGGTGACACGATCCATGTCCGAGATGGCGGAGCTGACCTGTCCCACTCCCTGCGACTGTTCGTGCGAGGCGGTGGCGATCTCGGCGACGAGGTCGTCCATCTTGTGGGCCTTGGCGGCGATGTCGGCGAAGCTTTCGGCGACGGCGGCGGAGAGTTGCACGCCTTGTTCGCTCTTCTGGATCGAATCCTCGATTTTTTGGGCGGTTTCGCGGGCGGCGTGGGCGGAACGCTGGGCGAGGGCGCGGACTTCCTCGGCGACGACGGCGAAACCGGCGCCAGCCTCGCCGGCGCGGGCGGCCTCGACGGCGGCATTGAGGGCGAGGATGTTGGTCTGGAAGGCGATTTCGTCGATCGACTTCACGATCTTTGCGATGTTGTCGGAGGAGGATTTGATCTCGTTCATCGCCTGCTGCATGCCGGCCATGCGGGCGGTGCCCTGCTCGGCGGCGTTGCGGGTTTGGGCGGATAGTTCCTTCGCGTTCTGGGCGTGCTCGGAGTTGCGCTTGGTCATGCTCGAGATCTCCTCGAGCGTGGCGCTGGTTTGCTCGAGGGCGGCGGCCTGGCGGCTGGCACCGTCGGCGAGTTCCTGGCCGGACGCGGCCACCTCGGCGGCGGCGGCGGTGGTCTGCTCGGAGACGGCGTCGAGCTCATCGACGGCGGTGTTGAGGGGGCGGACGATGGTGCGGCGGTTGAAGACGGCGAAGCCGCCGAGGGAGAGGGCGGTGACGAGCAGGCCGACCCAGGCCATGTTGCCGGCGGTGGCGAGGACGCGGGTGTCGCCGGTCAGCGGGGCTTTGAGAATGAAGGCGCCGGCGAGATCGCCGACCTTCTGGTTCTCCATCGGCAGGCCGAGCACGTCCTTGCCGTCCTTGGTGGGGCTGGTGGCGGGGGCGCCGTGGCAGCCGAGACAGCTTTGGCGCTGGTGGACGGGGCGGGCGAGGATGAGTTCGCCGGTCTGCGCGTCGCGGGAGAACCATTCCTTGGCGCCGCTGTTGAAGGCCGCGTACATCGGCTCGTATTCGGGGCCGAGACGGTTCTTGGCATTGCGCGGGGTGTAGTCCTTGGGACCGCCGACGAAGAAGGTGAAGCCGGCGCGTTGGGCGGCGGCGGCGGCGGAGTTCCACGAGGCGACGATGGGGATGGTCCGGTAGAGATCGGTCTCGGCATAGGCTTCGCGGAGCGGGCGCGAGCCGAGTTGGCGTTTGGCGCGTTCGAGGAGCCCCGTTCGGTCGAAGGAATCGGCTGCGTACATCTTGTCCATGTTCGCGGCCATGTCCTCGGACTGGGCGATGATGGCGCTCATCTTTTCGCGCAGTTCGGAGACGCGGTTGCGCTTCGCGAGGACGTAGACGGTGGCGACGCCGGCGATGGATGCGGCCATGGTCGTGGCCGCGACGCCGAGCATGATCTTGGAGCCGATATTCATACTGTGGGATGAGAATGCGGTGCCCGGATGGGGGACTGGGCTTCCCCATCGGGCGCCGCTGCCACAAGTTGAGCCGCGGCCCCGGGAAACACTGGATTTTCCCCCACACGTGGCGGGCGGGCGGTGTGAACGCAGAGTGCTCGGTTGTGGGGGTACGGCTTATTATGCCGATTCTTCATTCCGGGGGCCGGAAATGAAGCAACGCCCCGGCGTGAACCGGGGCGTTGTCTTCAGCTGTGCCGTCGGATGCGCGGAACGGCGGGCGCTCAGGAGCAGCTGAACGCGAGCAACTCCGCCGGGAAGCCACCGGCGGGTTCCGCGAGCTTGGTCACGCGCAGGCGCATGGCATCGGCTTCGACGGCGTCGAGCGGCTCCCAACGGAAGCTTCCGGGAAAGTTCTGGTCGAGCATGCGGCGCAGCGGCACGGGATCGTGGCCGTTGATGAAGACGAAACTGCGGCCGACGGGCAGATTGCAGCAGCGCGAGAGAAACGCGGGGCGCTTGGTCTCGCAGGGCAGTTCGCGGCCGTCGAAGAGTTCCTCGGCGGTGTTGGAGGTGGCGGTGTTGGTCATGGTGAAAAGGGAGGGGCTGGTTCAGCGGCGACCGAGGGCCTGGCGGCCGGCAGGTGTGATGCGGTCGGGCGTCCACGGTGGCGCGTACACGAAACGCACGTCGACGGAAGTGACGCCGTGGAGACTACCGACGATCTGGCGCGCGCCGTCGGCCAGGACTTCGTGCATCGGGCAACCGGGAGTGGTCGGCAGGATGACGACGACGGCGGTGCCGTCGGGGCCGACCTCGACGTCGGCGATCATGCCGAGATCGACGACATTCACACCGACCTCGGGATCGATGAGGTGGTGGAGGGAGCGGAGGACAAGCTCGGGCGTCGGAGCGGGTTGGGCGACTTCGTTCATGGGCGGGAAGCGGCGGAGGCGGGGCCGGCGAGCGGGAGCAACCGCGGGCGGAGCAGGTGCGGGACGAGACCCGCGATGTTGAGGGCGAGGGTGCCGGCCGAGCAGAGCAGGCCGGCGGCGGCGAGGCGCAGGAGCGCGGCCGAGTCGAGCCACACCCCGGCCGCGAGGGTGAGGCAGGCGGGGGCGGTGACGAAAGTTTGGAGTCGGAGCAGCGCGGGACGAAACAGATCGGTGACCAGCGGCACACGGGCGCGGCCGATGTGCGCAGAGTAGCGCCATTGCCAGGCGAGAAACGGAACGATCTTGCCCGCCATCCCGAGGATGCACGGTGTGAGCACGCCGAAGACGAGCAACGCGAACAACGCGGGGCCCGGGCGGGGCGGCAGCGCGGCGCCCTCGAGGCCGAGCAGGGCGGCGAGGCCGGCCACGGCGGCGGGAGCCAGCATCGCGACGCCGGTGAAAAAGGTGAGCAGCGGCCAGTCGGGGGCGCGGAAGCGTCGCCGCAGCATGGCGACAATCTCGTCGAGGAAACCCGCGGTGGCGGCGGCCAGCGCCGCGGCTCCAAGCAGGAGCAGCGGGCGGTGTTCACCGAGGAGGCCGGGGGCGAGCAGGAAGAGCGCGCCGTTGAGCAGGCCGAGCACGAGCCATTGGCGGAAACGACCGCCGGGCCGCCCGATCAGGAACATCGGCACGAGCTTGAAGGAGACGGCGAACAGCGTGCCGACGAAGAAACCGACGAGGCCGCAGGTCAGATAGAGCGCGCGGAGGCGGTCGGGATCGAAGCCGGTGACGCGGCCGGCCCGCACCAAAGCCAGCAGCGCCCCGAGCACCACGGCGATCGCGAGCCAGAAGAGGGCGAGCAGCAGGCCGACGTTGTCCGGTGTCCAGCGCGAGCGGCGGTCGGCGGTGATGGCGAGATCGACCACGCCGACGAGCGCCCCGAGGGCGACCACGATGCCCCAGGGGGCGGCGCCGGCGAAATCGCCGAGCGCGAGGGCCAGCAGCAGCGGCGGCGCCGCGAGGACGTGCAATGCGAAATGCACCCACGGCCCGCGCCGGCTCCAGAGCGGCGCCTCGGCGAGCACGGGAATGAGCTGGTACGCCGCGCCGAACACGAACGGCGCCATCCAGCCGAGGATGGCGAGATGGACGAAGGCGAGCGGTGCGGGGGCGAGAGCGGGTTGCGTGACCAGTCCGGGTTCGAGGACCGCCCACGCGACCAGCCCCAGCAGCGCCACCAGCCCGAGTCCGAAGAAGGGAAACGACAGCAACGCCTGCGCGCGGAAGTTGGGTCCGGGTGTCATGGCGCGGCGGAGGCGGCGGGTGTGGGGGCGCGCGCGATCACGTTCTCCCAAGTGCCATCAGGCTGCTCGGCGGAGGTGGCGGCGAAACCTTGCTCGGCGAGCATCGCAAGCAGATGGACCGGGCGGAAGCGGGTGCGGGAAACGATGCGCGCCCGGAGAGAAAGCGTGGCGGCGGCCTCGAGCGTGCGTTGCATCGGCTCGGGTGGCTCGAGCAGGCGAAGGTCGAGGTGGACGGTCCGGGGCGAGAAGAGCACAACGAAGGAGCCGTCGGATTGACGGTGGGCGCAGTGTTCGAGCCCGAGACCGGCGAGCTTCGCGTAGAGCGGTTGCGGCTCGAAGGGCGCGCGCAATCTCAGCGCGGCGCCCGGCGGCAACGCGGCGACGGCGGCGAGAATGGCGTCGAGCGGCGGCTGGCCGGCGGCGAGCAGCGGGCGGACATCGAGTTCGTGCACGGTGAGCGACATGCACGGGCACGATAGCAGCGGGACCGCCGGCGGGCCTTGATCGGCGTCATGTTGGCCCTCACTTGGTCGGAACGGGTCGAGCGATGAACGGCGAGCGCCGGAAGGTCGGAGGCGGCTCGGAAGCCCTGCATCGTGAGCGGTGCCCTCACCCGAGGTCTGACACTGTCCCCCGACACGCGACTGTCTGCATCAACGAGGTTTGGCTCGATCGGTGGCGCGGCGGCTGGTCGCCGGTGCGAGGGCAGAGTGCTCGTTTGTGGGGTTTCGGCCGGGTTGGGAAAACCTTCAGTCGGCGGCCCGGAAATGCGGGACTTCCCCCGGCGTATCCGGGGGCTTGTGCCGGGGGGGCGTTCGCGCGGCGGGGGGCGCCGTCACCATCTGCGCAGACGCAACGGGGATGTCCGACGAACATAGGGCCCGCGAAGCGCGGGCAATCTGTGCGGTAGCCCCGGTTGGCTCAGTCGCGGAAGAACATCGCCTCGGCCAAGGCGGCCTCGGGGCCGAGAAGATGGATCGGCGTGGTCAAACGACTGCGGATCTCGCCGAAATCGGCGGCGAGGCAGGCGTCGCCGCTATTGAGGTGTCCGACCCACGTGAAACGGGAGGCGCTGTCGTAGCGGAGGTCGAGGCCGAGTGCGTCGGGTGCTGGGGCGACGATGGTGAGATGCTCGATCCCGGCGGCGGCACCGCAGGCGCGGAGGCGTTGGTCGGCCCAGCGCAGGAGCGCGTTGCCCTCGGCGGCGAGCGGGGCGCCGTGGGTGACGACGATCTCGCGCAGACCGGTGGCGAGTTGCGCGGGCGAGTGGCGCGCGAGGAACTGGCCGAGCGCCTGGCGCACCGGCAGAAGCCGGGCATGGGCGAGATCACGCACATGATCGGTGCGCGGCCACGGGTAGCCGACCGCGCCGGCCGGAGCGGCGGCGCTGTCGAAGATGAAGTGCCGGGCCTTGGTGATGAGGAACTGGTAGTCCGACAGCCGACCGCAGTCCGAGAAGGCGTGCGCCCAGTAGTAGAGCGGCAGGTCGGGCGTGAGGCAGATCGAGACCTGGCTCTCCAGGAAGCGGCGGGCGGCGAACGGGTAGCTCAGCACGACGAACTCGCAGCAGCGCGAGTCGCCCGGCGTGCGGCCAAGAAAACACTCGCCGTAGATCTTCGCGCTCATCTCGTGGACCGGTGCCTCCGGATCGTGGGGACAAAGCACGACGACGCGGCTCGGGTAGCGTGCGGCGAAGGCGGTGATGTGGCGGAACTGCACGAGCGCGTCGTCCGGCGTGGTGCCGAAGCCGAAGTGGACGACGAGGTTGATCTGCGAGGCCTTGGCGTCGTCGCGTCCCGGGGCGGGGCGGCCGTGGTCGGCCTCGTCGGTCCAGAGGTGGGCGAGGCGGGTGGCGATCTCGGCGACCGGCACCGGTTGGCCGGGCAGGGCTTGGAAGACGGCGGACATGATGCGGTCAGGCGGGTAGGGCCGGTCTTCGACCGGCCGAGGCGAGGACGAGAAGGCGGATTTCGGGTCGCGAGTTGGTGGGGCTGAGGTGGTTGGCGGCCGGTCGGCGACCGGCCCTACTGGCGCCACTGGTGGCCGTGGCGGGCGAGGAGGGCGTCGGCCGCGGCGGGCCCCCACGAGCCGGCGGCGTAGGTGTCCATACCTTGGCGACCGAGCTCGCGCCACGAGTCGAGCACCGGGGTGCAGAGCTTCCAGGAGGCCTCGGCCTCGTCGCCGCGGATGAAGAGCGTGCCGTCGCCGGTGAGGGCGTCGAGCACGAGGCGTTCGTAGGCCTCGGGGGTGTCGGAACCGAAGGTGGCGGCGTAGCGGAAGCTCATCTTCACGGGCTGGGTGCGGGTCTCGAGGCCGGGGACTTTGCCGTTGAGGACGAGGGAGAGACCCTCGTCGGGCTGGATGAGGAAGGAGAGCGTGTTGGGCGTGAGGGCGAAGCGGTCGCCAGCGGCGAAGAGCGTGCCGGGCGGGCGCTTGAACTGGATCGCGATTTCGGAGACGCGCCGGGCGAGGCGCTTGCCGGAGCGGAGGTAGAAGGGCACGCCCTGCCAGCGCCAATTGTTGATGGAGAGGCGCAGCGCGGCGTAGGTCTCGGTGGCGGAGTCGGCGGCGAATCCGGACTCGGCGAGGTAGCCCGGGACGGGTTTGCCGCCGATCATGCCCGGGGCGTACTGGGCGCGGGCGGTGTCGCCGGCGGGCCCGAGGGCGAGCGGCTGGATGGCCTGGAGGACCTTCACCTTCTCGTCGCGCACGGCCTCGGCATCGAGGGAGACGGGCGGCTCCATCGCGGTGAGGGCGAGGAGCTGCATGGTGTGGTTCTGCAGCATGTCGCGCAGCGCGCCGCTCTGCTCGTAGTAGCCGCCGCGGGTGCCGACGCCGAGGCTCTCGGCGACGGTGATCTGCACGTGGTCGATGAAGTTGCGGTTCCAGAGCGGCTCGAAGATCGCGTTGGCGAAGCGCTGGACGAGGAGGTCCTGCACGGTCTCCTTCCCGAGGTAGTGGTCGATGCGGTAGACCTGCTTTTCCTGGCAGACTTCGCGGATCGAGGCGTTGAGCGCGCGGGCGGAGGCGAGATCGCGGCCGAACGGTTTCTCGATGACGACCTTCGTGTGCAACGGGCCGTCGAGATGGCGCGCGGCCAGGCCGCTGGCGCCGAGCTGGTGCAGGATCGGCGCGAAGACCGATGGCGGGGTCGAGACGTAGCAGAGCAGTTGCGCGGGGGCGCCGAAACCGCGCTCGATCTCGGCGACGCGCGCGGCGAGGCGGGCGAAGGCGCCGGGCTCGTCGTAACCGCCGGCCACGTACGTGAGGCGGGCGGCGAGGGAATCGAGCACGGCTGGAAGCGTCGTCCGGCGGGAGTAGTCGGTGATCGCGTTGGTGGCGAGGGCGCGGAACTCGGCGTCGGGCAGCGGCGAGCGGCTGAAGCCGACGAGGTGGAAGTCGGCCGGGAGCAGGTTGTCGTGCGCGAGGTTGTAGAGCGCCGGCAGGAGCTTGCGCGCGGTGAGATCGCCCGACGCGCCGAAGATGACGACGACGGTCGGCGGAGTGCCGCGGTGTTTGCTCAGGCCCTGCAGAAACGGGTGACGAGCGGAGTCGGACATGGGTGGCGGCGGGAATCGGATGCGATACGGTGCGCGGCGCAAGTCTCGTAGCCGGGTTGACGGGGCCGGGCCCGCTTTCGGGCGCTCAGTTGGGGGGGCGAGGCCGTGCGCATGCGCACCAGCCGAACGCCGGCGGGCGGGGCGAGCTGGGGAGCACACCACTCGTGACCGTCGTAGCGGCAGCGGACCTGGACGCTGCGGAACTGTCCGGCGGCGAGGCCGGCCTGCGCGGCGCCGAGGTCGATGGCGACCGGGGCCGTCATGGTCTGTGCCGAGGATCTGGGCACGACGGCGAGGATTTCGGTGCAGGCGGCGAGGTTGCGGAAGAGTGCGGCGAGCGTGGCGGGATCAAGCACGGCCTGAGTGCGTTTCGGCAGCGGGGGAGTTGGCTCAGCCCTGGCCGGGCGGCGTGCGCGGAGGCAGGACCGGGAAGGGGGAACGGGCGGGCGGCAACTTGGCCGCGGGCGGTGGCGGCAGCCCGGGCGGGCGCGGGACGAGGCGAACGGCTTGCCCCGGCGCGGGGCAGACACCGTGGCAGACGTTGCAACCGGTGCAGAGGTCGGGCACGACGCGCGGCAGGCCCTGTTCGAGCACGAGCGCGCCGGGCACGGGGCAGCGGTCGACGCAGATGGTGCAGTCGGTGCCCTGGTAGGCGAGACAGTGGCGGCCGGCGATCACCGCGATCATCGAATACACCGAGAGATCTTCGGCGGGCGGCGCCGGACTCGCGGCCGCTGTTGCGGCGGGGGGCAGCGCGGCGGCGGCGGCACGTTTCACCGGGTTGAAGAGCCGGGCGAGCATGTCGCGCCGGGAGAGGGCGCGAGGATCGGAGGGCGAGGGCACGGGGTGGACGATGTGCGGAGGTCGTGGGGTTTCCAATCGTCGATTGGCGAGTCCGGTTCGGCGGACGCAGGGGGGGCGGCCATGGTGCGAGTTTCTCACACGCGGGGCTTGTCGCGCCGGACGGTGTCCGCCACGCTCCGGACAGTTTTTCGTTTCCTCACCGCACTCCCTTTTCCCGAACCCAGACCGACACCCAACACACCAAACCATTTCGCGTAGCTTCGGCTGCTGTCCCTTCGAAACCTGGAAATCTTCGACCACAAGACGGCGCTCGACGCATCGCCCCCGACTGGGGGGCGTGCTGAAAGCGCTCTTGTGAGGCTCTTCCAGGTGCCTGAAGGGAGCGTGAGTAACACGCTCCCTTTCGCGTTTATAGACGCAGGCACCTCGGCAGAACCCCACGAGAGCAAAGCCATCCCGACAGAGGCTGACTCGCACGCGAGCGAATCACCGTGGGAACACGCTACGATCATCTGAATCGAGAGGAACTGTTGCGCCTGTTGGAGGTGCGCGATCGGCGCGACGCTGAGCGGCGCTTTGGCCTCGTCTGGGAGGCCAACGAGATCGAGCGCGACCGGGCGCTCAACGACGATTTCGTGGCGCTCGACCTCGTGCCTGAGCTGTCCTGCGGCGAGGGGCCGTGGCGCAACCTTGTCATCGAGGGCGACAACTTCGACGCACTCCGGCATCTGCGGATGACACACGCCGGCCGGGTGAAGTGCATCTACATCGATCCGCCGTACAACACCGGCAACCGCGACTTCGTCTACAACGACTCATTCGTCGACCGGGAAGATGAGTGGCGGCACTCCAAGTGGTGCGAGTTCATGTACCAGCGGCTCATGCTCGCCCGCGACTTGCTCACCAGGGATGGAGCGATTGTTGTCTCCATCGACGATAATGAGGTCTTCAGTCTCGGTCTGCTGATGCAGCGGGTGTTTGGTGAGCGTGCCCACATAGCTACCTGCATTTGGCAGAAACGTTACTCGCGGGAGAATCGCGAAGCCATTGGCGATGCTCACGAGTACCTTCTGATTTACTCGCCCGATCCGGATCTCTTCAAACAGCGGCGTGGACGGATCCCCCTGACGGCTGAGCAATCGAAGATCTACAAGAACCTTAACGACGATCCGAAGGGAAGGTGGAGAGGTGTTCCCATCACGGCGCAGGGA
>JAEXPL010000414.1 GCA_023446865.1 Verrucomicrobiota bacterium
GCGCCGGCCCTACCCACGGACACCGTCACCTCCTGTGCAGCGCAGCCAGTGCATCGTGAGGATCAGGGTGCCCCGGCTTCCCCGCGGGCGGCCTCAGCGAGGCGGCCTACAACTCACCCGGCGCGGAGGGTGAGGCCGGTGATGCGTTCGCAGCCGCGCAGTTGGCGGACGCGCTGGAGGATGATCGTCTCAAGCAGGCGAAGCTCGTCGCGCACGACAGCGTGGGAGACGAGGACGAGCAACTTGCCTTTGGTGTCGACTTTCACCGGGTGGCTGTAGCCGGCGTTGGCGTTGCCGACGATTTCGGCCCAATGCTGGCGGATAGTGTGGTCGGGGGCGTCGACGCCGACCTTGTACTTGTGGAGGAGCTTGTCGATGGCGTCGCCCAGCGGCTGCTCGCGGCGCAGTTTTGAGCGCGAATCGTTCGCCGGAACCCCGCGCAGCTCTGCGATGAGGTTCTCGATCGGGCGGGAGAACTCGTGCGGTTGGGGCATCGGGGGAGACCGGAAGGCGGAAAGCGGAGAGCGGAAAGGAAAAAAGCGCCGAAGGGTTGGCCGGCGCCGACAGTTTAGGCTCACGGTCGTGAAGGTAAACTGTCGCGAAAGATGAGGGCGGTGTTCTCGCTCACGGGGGCCGGGAGTGGCGGACTTCGGCGGCCGATTCTCAGGCGATCTGCTGCTGGTCGTACAGGCCGCGGTAGAGCGGGTTGGCGCGGTAGACTTCGGCGTGGGGGCCGTTGGCGACGATGCGGCCGCGGTCGAAGACGAGCACGAGGTTGGCGTCGCGCAGGGTGCTGAAACGGTGGGCGATGATCAGCACCGTCTTGCCGACGACGAGCTTCTGCAGGGCCTTCTGGATCGCGGCCTCGCTCTCGCTGTCGAGGGCGGAGGTGGCTTCGTCGAGGATGAGAATCGGGGCCTGACGCAGGAAGGCGCGGGCGAGGGCGATGCGTTGGCGTTGGCCGCCGGAGAGCGAGGCGCCGCGTTCGCCGACGACGGTGTCGTATCCTTGGGGGAAGGCGGCGATGAAGTCGTGGGCGGAGGCGTCCTTGGCGGCCTGTTCGACCTCGGCGCGGCTGGCGTCGGGGCGGCCGAGCAGGAGGTTGTTGAAGATCGAGTCGTGGAAGAGGAACGAGTCCTGGCTGACGACAGCGATGTTGGCGCGCAGCGCGGCGAGGCGCAGCGAGCGCACGTCGTGGCCGTCGACGAGCACGCTGCCGGCGGCGACGTCGTAGAAGCGCGGTACGAGGTTGGCGAAGGTGGTCTTGCCCGCGCCGCTGGGGCCGACGAGCGCGCAGATCGTGCCGGCCGGGATCCGGGCGGAGACATCGGCGAGCACGACCTCCTCGGTGCCGGTGCCGTAGTGGAAGGAGACGCCGCGGAACTCGATCTCGCCGCGGGCGCGGCCGAGGGCGGCGGGCTGCGCCGGGTCGGCGATGGGCTCGGGCTCCTGCATGACCTGCTCGATGCGGTCGAGGGCGGCGGCGCCGCGGGTGAGCTCGCTCTGCATCTTGCCCATGCGGCGCATGGGGTCGTAGCAGAAATACAACGCCGTGATCATGGCGAAGACGCTGTTCCAGGGCGTCTGCGCGCGGTACGCCATGAAGAGCGCGCCGGCGATGCCGAAGACGGTGATGAACTCGATGAGCGGCGAGAGCGAGAAGGCGTACTTGTTGACCTTCATCTGCAGCTCGAAGAAGCGCCGCACGCCGGCGCCGAAGCGTTCGCGTTCGCGTTCCTCGAGCGCGAACGCGCGCACCTCGCGCACGGCGGAGAGGTTTTCGCGGAGGAGCTCGGAGACGGTGCCGCTGGCGGCGAAGGCCTGCTGGGCGCGCCGGTAGAGGTTCTTGCCGATGACCTTGATCGGCAGCACGCAGACCGGGATCACCGCGAGGCCGAGCAGGAAGAGGCCGGCGCCGGGCACGGTGCACGCCACGTAGACGATGTAGCCGATGGCGCCGAGGAAGGTGACGGGCAGCACCACCATGTCGTTGGCGGAGGTGACGAGCGTCTGCTGCACCTGCTGGGTGTCGGTCACGCCGCGGGCGAGCAGATCGCCGCTGCGGGATTTCTGGAAGTAGCCGAGCGGGAGCCGCTGGAGCTTGGCGAAGAGATCGCAGCGCAGACCCTCGAGGACGACGGTGCCGCAGAAGGCGACGAGGTAGGTGTTGAGGAAGAGCGCGAGGCAGCGCACGCCGATGAGCACCGGAATGAGCGTGAGCAGGCCGACAAGCGACCAGGTGCCGAGGCGATCGCCGCCCGCCGCCTCAAAGAACGGCTGAAAGACCTTGCCGATCATCCACGGGATGCCGCCGCCGCTCGCGCCGCCGCAGATCACGCCCAGCAGGATCGCGGCGAAGAACTGCACGCGGACCGGGCGCAGGTAACGATAGTAGGGACGGAAGCGGGCGAGCATGCGGTGGTGAGACGGGGCCGAGTGCCCAAGGTTTCAGGCGCGGCGGCGGTTAGTCGGCCGAGGCTCGCACATCCAACGCGTCGCGCAAGCCGTCTCCCAGGAAATTGAGGGCGAGCAACGTGAGCGAGAACACCGCACCGGGGCAGAGCAGCAGCCACACGTGGCTCTCCATCTGCAGTTGCCCGTCGTAGAGCAGCGTGCCGAGCGAACTCATCGGGGGGCGAACGCCGAGGCCGAGGAAACTGAGGAACGCCTCCAGCAGCATCACTCCGGGGATGGTCAGCGTCGCATAGACGATCACCGGCCCGAGGAGGTTCGGCAGCAGGTGACGGAAGATGATCCGGCCGTGGCCGAGGCCGAGCGTGCGCGCCGCCTCCACAAACTCCATGCGCTTGAGCGACAGCACCTGGGCGCGGACGATGCGCGCCATCGTCAACCATTCGACGGCGCCGATGGCGACGAAGAGCATCAGGACGTTCCACGCCGGGCCGAACTGGAAGCGTTTGGCGAGCTCATCGGTGAACACGAGGAGCAGGATCACGAAGAGTGTGAACGGCAGGGAGTAGATGATGTCGACGATGCGCATCATCGCCGCGTCGAGCTTGCCGCCGACATAGCCGGCCACGGCGCCCCACGTCACGCCGATGGAGATCGAGACCACGGTGGCGGCGAGGCCGACGGCGAACGAGATGCGGCAGCCGAAGAGCACGCGGGCGAACACATCGTGGCCGAGCAGGTCGGTGCCGAACCAGTGCTGGAGGCTCGGCGCGAGAAACTGCGGAGCGGTTTGGTCCGAATACGAGAGCCCCAGCAACGCTGGCAACACGGTGCAGGCCAGGCCGAGCACGGCCAAGAACACCCCGGCGACCACGGCGACGCGGTTCTTGCGCAGGCGGCTCCACGCGTCGCTTCCGAGCGACGAGCCGCGCTCCGCCGCGGCGTCGGGCGGCGCGGGCGTCGGCAGGCGGTCGGGCGAGGGCGAGAGGCGGAGCATTGGGCGGAGGACGGAAGACGGAGGGCGGAGTCGACAGAAGGTAACGAAGGGAACGAAGAGAATTCGGAGGAAGACCGTTCGATGTCAGGTATCGAGGAGAGGAGGTGCGGGGTGTGGGTGGGCGCGACTGTGTGTCTCTTCGTTTCCTTCGTTATCTTCTGTCGTCCGTTCCGAGGTTCTGGCGGTTAGTCGTCGAAGCGCAGCTTGGGGTTGAGCCAGACTTGGACGATGTCGACGAGCAGGTTGAAGAACACGATGGCGCCGGCGTAGAGGATGACGGTGCCGACGACGAGCGGGTGGTCGCGGTTGAAGGCGGAGTTCACGAACTCGCGGCCGAGGCCGGGGAGCTGGAAGATGCGCTCGATGACAAACGAGCCGGTGAGGATGCCCGCCGCCGCCGGGCCGAGGAACGCCACCAATGGCAACAGCCCGCCGCGCAGCGCGTGGTGCAGGATGATTCGCAGCTCCGAGGCGCCCTTGGCGCGCGCGGTGCGGATGAAGTCCTGCCCGAGCACCTCAAGCATGCCGCCGCGGGTGAGCCGGGCGACGTAGGCGGCGTAAACCAGCCCGAGGGTGAGGGCTGGCAGCACGCGGTCGCGCGGCTCGTTCCAGCCGGAGGCGTTGCACTGCTGGAGGTGGATCGCGAATACGAGGACCAGGAGCGGGCCGAGGACGAACGTCGGCACGCAGATGCCGAAGAGCGATACACCGCTGCCGAGGTAGTCGAGCCAGGTGTTGCGGCGCACGGCGGCGAGCACGCCGAGCGGGATGCCGACCACGAGCGCGACCAGCAGCGACCACGCGCCAAGCTCGAGCGAGCAGGGCAGGGCGCCGGCGACGATCTCGTTGACGGTGCGGTTGGCGTATTTGTACGACGGCCCGAAATCCATCCCGAACGCGGCATCGAGGTCGAAATCCCAGCGGCCGTCGCGGTCGGCGTCGGCGAAGAGGCGCTGCGGGGCGAAGCGCTTGGGGCAGACCTTGCCAAGGTAGTCGACGTACTGCCGGCCGAGCGGCCGATCGAGGCCGTAGTAGGCCTCGAGGTTCCGCTGCACCTCGGGCGGCACGGCCTTCTCGTTGAGGAACGGCCCGCCCGGGGCGAACCGGACCATGAAGAACGCCGCCGTGACGATGACGAGCATCACGGGAATCGATTCGAGCAGGCGACGGAGGACGAAGCGGAACATGCCGGCGGTGGAGCGCGCCGATCAAACGGCGGCGCGCGGGAAAAACCAAGGATGGAGTGCGCGGGAGCGCCATGCAGGCGGCCCACCAGCGTACGCACCAACAACGGACGGCGGAGGGCGGCAATCCGCGAAGGAAACGTAAGACGCGGTGGCGGCGGGTTGCCGCGGTGTTTGCACTCGCCTCGGGCGGGGGGGGCGGGTTCGCTCGGCGCACCCTGCGGATGAGACGACTGCGGCGAGTTCTACTGCGTTTCACGGGCCTGCTCCTGCTGCTGGCCGCCGTGCTCGGCGGCCTTGCCGTGGCGGGCTGGCTGCCGCCGTTTGATCGCTGGGTTGAGCGCCGGTTGTTGGCCGAACTCATCGCGCTCGGCGTGCAGGCCGACGCCGCGCATCTGCGCGAACTGTCCTGGCGGCGTGCGGTTGTCGGCCCGGTCGAGCTGCAGCTGCCGGGGCTGGCGTTGCGGGCCGAGGAGGCGCGGGCGGAGCTGGGCTGGCGGGTGCTCACCGGGCGGATTTCTCCGCGGGTCGTGGTGACGGGCTTGGCGCTCGACATCGATCTCGATCGCACGGCGGAGCTGCGCGGCGCGCTGCAACCCTCGGACGGCGGTTTCCCCTACGGGCGGCTCGACATGGAGCGGGCGCGGCTCGTTTTGCGGCGCGGTGGCGAGCGGCTGGAGCTGCCGCTGAGCGGTTTCTTCAATTCGCAGGTCGAGGAGTTTCGGGCGGTGCTTGTGCTCGACGCGCCCGCGTTGTCGGGCCGGCTCGGCGTCCGCGGCGACCTCGGCGAGGGCACGGTGGAGGTGAAATTTCATGAGGTGCAGCTGCGGCCGGAACACTGGCGCGCGTTGGCGGCCGGGCTGCTGCCGGCGGCCGCGGAGACGGTGCGCTGCGAGCAGGGCGCCGCGGCGACGCTCAATGGCACGGCGACGCTGGCTGAGGGCCGATGGCGCGACGCCGTGATCGAGGCGACGCTGCCGGCAATCGAATGGCGCGACGGCGCGAAAGCCGCGCGGCTTGAGGCGAGCGAGCTGCAGTTCAACCTCGAGCCGGGGCTGAAGTGGCGCGGCGAGATCCGGACGCCGCAAGCGTCGTGGATCGAGGAAGGGCGCAAGGCGGAGCTGAGCGGGCTGGTCGTGCAGGCCGCGCCGGACACGGCGACCCTGCGTTTTGCCGAGTTGCGGGCGGAGGGCGCCGGCTTCCGGCTCGTCGGCGCGGGCGAAGTGACCGGGCGGCGAAGCGGGACTGAAGGTATTATAGCGGCGGAGACGAAGCTCCAACTCGCCTCCGCGGAGGGACCGGGATGGAATCTGGCGGCGCCCGCCCAGGTGTGGGCCCGCTGGAACGGTGCGGAACTTACGGCGGGTTCCGAGGCGGTGGCGCTCGGCGGCGCCTGGCCGCTCCAGTTGGAGGGGCTCGAGCTGGTGGCCGGGGGGCTGCGGGAGAATGATCCGCGGGTGCGGCTGGTCGCCAACGCCGCGGTTCCGGCCGAGCGTTTGCTGGCGGCGGCCGGTCCCGGCTGGCGGCTCGAGCCGGCGATCGTGGCGGCGAAGGTCACCGCCAACGCGACGCTTGCCACGGGCAACGAGGGCGTGCGCGCCGAGATTACCCTCCCGGCGCAACGACGCATGCTGGCGTATCCTGGAGGCCAGGCCGAGGCGGTCGTGGGCGGGGAGAGGGTGGTCAATCTGGATCGGACTCTTGTCTCGGGCCGGGCTGCGCTTGAGGTGCGGGAGTTGGCGGCGGCGGCCGGTTCGGTCGCCGCCGCGGTGCCCGATCTGGCGCTCACGGTGCGCTGGCCGCGGGTCTGGCTCCAGGCGCTGACGCGCACCGGGTCGAGACCCGATGCCCGGTTCTGGCGCGACCTGTGGTGGATGGGCGATTACGAGTTGAGCGTCGGGGGCGCCGCGGGCCGCATGGGCGCGGACTGGCGGGCGAGCGGCGTCGACCTGCGGCTGAGCTCGCGCGGGGCCGAGTTGCATGAGACGGGCGGACTCGATCTCGGACTGAAGATCGCGGAGTTGGCGCTGCCCGGCGGTGTGCGCACGAAGGACACGACGCTCGAGGTGGTGGCCGGCCTCGGCGGCGGGACGGTGCGCGCGGCGAGCTCGATTCCGGGCCTGCCGCTGCGGCCCACGCTCGAGCAGAAACTGAGCTGGGCCGACGACCTCACGGCGGAGGGCACTTTCGGCTTCGACCCGGCGGTGTTTGCGGGCAACGAGCCGTTGGGCGCGTTGTTCCCGGCGTTGGCCGGATGCGAAGTGCGTGGCGGGCTCGGGGTGAGCGGCCGCAATCGTTATGCGGCGGGGCGCTGGACGCTCGCGGCGGATGTGATCCTGAACGATCTCGGCCTGCGGTGGCCGAAGGCCAACCGGACGATCGAGGGCGTGCGTGGCCGGCTCGTGCTGGACGAGTTGCGACCGCTGGCCACGAAGGGCCTGCAGACGCTGACCGTCCAGCGGGTGGACATCGCCGGTGCGGTGCTGACCGACGGCAAGTTGACCTTCGGCTTGGCAGCGCCGGGCACGCTCACCGTGCAGGGCTGGAGCGGCGCGGTGTTCGGCGGCACGATCGAAGGCGGAGGGTTCACCTGCGACGTGCGCAATCCCGCGATCGAAACGCAGGTGAAGCTCCAGGCCGTGCGGCTGGACGGTCTGCTGGCGCTGTTCGACGACGTGCCGGCGGAGGCGCACGGCACGGTCGACGGCGCGCTGCCCGTGCGCTGGCGCGACGGCAAGCCCGGCCTCGGCACAGGCTTCGTGCGGTTGAGTCCCGGGGAGATGGGGCGTGTGCGGTTCACGAAGGATCTGCATCTGCTCACCTCGGGGCGCACCCCGGGCACTGCCTCCTACGAGGCGTTGCGTAAGGTGGAACTGGCGATCCAGGTGCTGGTCTTCAACCGGCTCCAGATCGACACCTATCCGAAGGATGCGGACGGCCAATCGATCCGCGTGCGGCTGGTCGGCGCGCCGGCGGGCAACGAGTTCAACGTGCCGGTCAATCTCGACGTGAACGTCAACGCTCCGCTGGAGCATTTCTTCAATCTTGGCCGCGGACCGCGAGCAGCGGCGCCCTGAGAACAAAACAACCGTTGTCCTGTCCACTCCAACACTCCAACCTCCCACCATGAAACGCATCCTGCCTGCGGTACTCCTCGGCGCGGCGGCCCTCGGCCTCGCCGGCTGTGTGTACACCACGGTCGACGTGAAGCCGATCCACATCACGGTCGACGTGAATGTCCGCGTCGAGAAGGCGCTGGAAGACTTCTTCGGCGATCTCGACCGCAAATCCACCACTCTCGAAACGCCCTCGACTCCCGCCAAACAATGAAGACCCGATTCCTTTCCCTTCTGCTGCTCGCGGCGTTGTGCGGCGCGGCGGCCCCTGTGGCGACCGCGCAGGATGCCGGTCTGAAACAGCGTCTGGATCAGCGTCTGGCGTCGGTCGACGACCTGCGGACCCGCCAGATCGCCGGCGAGAACAACGCCGGCTTCCTCGAGGTGCGTGGCGCGGCCAACCCGCAGGAGCAGCAGATCGTCGAGCAGGAGAACCGCGACCGTGCCGCCGTCTACGCGCTGATCGCGAAACGCAGCGAGACCACCGCCGACACGGTGGGCCGGGCGCGGGCGAAGCAGATCGCCGCGGCGAGCGCGAAGGGCGTGCTCATCCAGGACGCCGACGGCAAGTGGGCTCCGAAGCCGTGATGGAATAGCGGAGCCGCGTCGGGCTCCGGTCCGGCGCGGGCC
>JAEXPL010000009.1 GCA_023446865.1 Verrucomicrobiota bacterium
ACCGTGAACTTATTTGGTCGGACTATCTTTCCACAATTCTCCTCTCAAACTGCCAACCGGCACCTTGCTCTCCGACCAAATACTTCCACGACCGTGAAGTTATTTGGTCGGAGAGTTGCGAGGGCGATGCCGGCGGGTTCTCGGTCCAGCAGGCGACGTCCGCGGCCCATCGGCGCAATCGATGCCGCGCATTGTTTTTATCGAATAACGGGTTCGGCGCGGCGGCGGTAAACTTTGGGCACAACACCGCTCCGCCATGCGCCCATCCTCCCTCGCCCTCGCCTCCGCATCGTCGCGCCACATCGAAGATCCCGAACGCACTCGCGGTCCGCTCGCCGGCCTGCCTCGCCTCCTCGCGGCCGGCGCCCTCTGCGGTCTGTTGCCGCTGCTGCTCTTCCTCCTGCCGCCGCTCCGGCAGAGCGCCGCCTACCACGACTTCGCCGACCAGCGCGCCTGGCACAGCCTGCCCCACGCGCTCGACGTCCTCACCAACCTCCCCTTCCTGCTCGCCGGCCTCTGGGGCCTCCGCGAGACCGCACGCCAGACGCATTCGCGCCTGCGCGCCGCGTGGTTCGCCTTTTTCGGCGGCGTGACGCTGGTCGCCCTCGGTTCCGGTTACTACCACCTCGACCCGACCAACGCCTCGCTCGTCTGGGACCGCCTGCCCATGACCTTCGCCTTCACGAGTCTCTTCGCCGCCGTGCTCGGCGAAACCATCGACGCGCGCCTCGGCCGTCGCGTGCTCCTGCCCGCTCTGCTGCTCGGCGTGCTCAGCGTCTTCTGGTGGCAACGCCACGACGACCTCCGCCCCTACTTCGCCGTCCAGGTGCTGGCCCTCGCCGGCGTGCCCGCCCTCCTCGCGCTCTTCCGCCGCGATGGCGAAGGCCGCAGCTGGCTCGTCGCCGGCCTCGGGTGCTACGCGCTCGCCTTCGCCGCCGAGCACTCCGACCACTTCCTCTTCACCCTCACCGGCGGCGCGCTCAGCGGCCACTCGCTCAAACACTGCTTCGCCGCCCTCGCCTGCGCCGGCGCCGCCGCCATGCTCCGCTCCCGCCGCCTTGCCCCCGGCCCACACTTCGGGTGAACTCCGGGCGCCTCGCCCCCGCGACGCCGCTCCCACCGTCCACGGTCTATCGTCCACAGTCCACCGCCCACTGCAGAACGCATGCTCTCCCGCCTCTACCCGCTGCGCGGCCTGCCCCGGCAGGGCCAGCTCTGGTCCTGGATCTCCTTCGACGTCGCGAACCAGTCGTTCACGCTCATCATCAACACGCTCCTGTTCTCGATCTTCTTCCAACAGGTGGTGGTGCGCGATCCGGCCCGCGACGATCTCCTCTGGGCCCTCACCTACGCCACGAGCATGCTGCTGGTCGTGCTCGCCTCGCCGCTCGCCGGCGCCATCGCCGACGAACGCGCGAGCAAGAAACGCTGGCTCCTCTTCACCGGCTTCCTCTGCGCGGCGTTCACCTGCGGGCTCGCGCTGATCGGCCCCGGCCAGTTCTGGCTCGCCGTGCTGCTCTACCTCCCCGCCAACTTCCTCTTCTCGATCGGCGAGAACTTCCTCGGATCCTTCCTGCCCGAGCTCGCCCCCCGCGAACACTTCGGCCGCGTCTCCGGTTTCTCGTGGGCCTGCGCCTACTTCGCGGCGCTGGTCCTGCTCGCCCTCACCGCCGCCGGCATGCTCGCCTTCGGCTGGAAAACGCCCGACTCCTGGCGCCCGCTCTTCGTCTTCGCCGGCCTGTGGTTCTTCGCCTTCGCCGTGCCCACGCTGCTTTTCCTGCGCGAACGCCCCGCGTCGCCCGACCGCCCGCGCACGCCGCTCCTGCGCGCCGGTTTCCGCCGCCTCGCCGATTCCTTCGGCCACCTCCGCCGCTTCCGCGACATCGCGCTGCTCTTCGCCGCCTCGCTCTTCTACGGCACCGGCATGTCGGTGATCATCATGTTCGCCTCGATCCTCGCCAAGGAGTTCGGCTTCGACGATGTCCAGCTCGTCCTCTTCGTCGCCGTGATCACCGTCTCCGGAATCTTGGGAACGCTGCTGCCGACCTTCTGCCAGGACCGCCTCGGCCACAAACGCACCACGCTGCTCCTGCTCGGCCTCTGGCTCGCCACCACCGCCGGCTTCGCCGTTTTCGCCGCGCTGCGCGCCCACACCGCCGAGCCCGCCACCTTTCCGACCTGGCCGCTCTGGCTCGTCGGCAACCTCATCGGTTTCGGCCTCGGCTCGCTCGGCTCCGCCAACCGCGCGTTCGTCGGTTACCTCACCCCGGCCAGCCGCAGCGCCGAGTTCTTCGGGCTCTGGGGCCTCGTCTTCAAACTCGCCGCCGTCTTCACGATCCCCTTCGGCTTCGCCAAGGACGCCTGGGGCACGCCCGCCGCACTGCTCGTGCTCCTCGCCTTCCTCGCCGTCGGCGGCGCCCTCACCCTTTTCATCGACGAACAACGCGGCCTCGCCGCCGCCCGCGCCGAGGACGAGCGCCTCGGGGCCACTTCCTCGCACATCCCGTCCTGAACCGGAGTAATCTGGAACTCAGGAATTCAGGAAACCCAACCACTAGCCGTCGCCCCTCCGGCCTCCGACCTTCACGACTCCTTCCCCGGTTCCGCGTTCAGCCATCCGCGACTCCCATCGCCCGTCCGTTTCGTGATTTCCTGAGTTCCAGATTCTCCTCGTCCTCTTCCATCACTCCGCCATCGCGATGCTCACCCTCCTTCGCTTCCTGCTCCGCCTCTGCTTCCGCTACCGGGCGTACAACACCGCGGTGCTGGCCACCCCCGGCCCGGTGTTGCTCCTGCCCAACCACGTCTCGTGGTTCGACTGGCTCTTCCTCGGCGTCTGCCTCGAGGGCGACTGGCGTTTCGTCACCTCCTCGACCACCGCCCAGGCGTCCTTCGTGCACCGCTGGATCATGACCGGCCGCCGCACCTTCCCGATCGATCCGCTCTCTCCCTACGCCGCCAAGCACATGGCCGAGTACCTGCAGAAGGGCGGCCGGCTCGTGCTCTTCCCCGAGGGCCGTATCTCCCTTACCGGTTCGTTGATGAAGCTTTTCGACGGCACCGGTTTCCTCCTCCACCGCACCCGCGCCAAGGTCATCACCGCCCACCTCCGCGGCGCCCATCGCCTGCCCTGGTCGCGCAACCCCGACCGCAAGCGCTGGTTCCCGCGCGTGTCGGTGCACTTCAGCGACGCCCTCACCCCGCCCGCGATCGACCACCTCGGCACCGCCGCCGCCCGCGACCACCTCACCGACTGGGTGCTCGAGCGCATGCGCGCGCAACGCTTCCAGATCGAGCACACCCTCGGCCCGCGCACCATCCCCGCCGCGCTCCGCGAGACGGCCCGCCTCGCCGGCAACAAGCCGATCCTCGGCGCCATCAACGGCACGCTCACCTACCGCCGCGTCTTCGTCGGCGCCACACTCCTCGCCCGCCAGTGGCGCGCGCTCCTTCGGCCCGAGGCCGAACGCGTCGGCGTGCTGCTGCCCAACGTCAACGCCGCGCCGGTCACCCTGCTCTCGCTCTGGTCGCTGGGCAAGGTGCCCGCGTTGCTCAACTACTCCACCGGCCCCGCCATCATGGTCACGTGCGCCCAGCTCGCCGGGCTGAAGCAGGTGATCACCTCCCGCGCCTTCGTCGAGAAGGCGAAGCTCAAGCTCGAGCCGCTCGTCGAGGCCGGCGTCGAGCTGATCTACCTTGAGGACGTCCGCCCGCGCATCGGCGCCCTCGCCAAACTCGCCGCGCTCGCCGGCCTCCTTCGCCTGCCATGCCCGCCGCGCGAGGACGCCGACGCCACCGCCGTCGTCCTCTTCACCAGCGGCTCCGAGGGCGTGCCGAAGGGCGTCGAGCTCACCCACGCCAACCTCCTCGCCAACGTCCGCCAGCTCCTCACCGTCAGCGACCTCACCGACGACGACCGGATGTTCTGCGCGTTGCCGCTCTTCCACAGCTTCGGCATCACCGCCGGCTTCCTGCTGCCGCTGCTCCGCGGTTTCCGCACCTTCCTCTACCCCTCGCCGCTGCACTACCGCATCGTGCCCACCGCCGTCTACATGCAGCGCAGCACGCTGCTCGTCGCCACCAACACGTTCCTCAACCTCTACGCCCGTCGCGCGCACCCCTACGATTTCCGTTTCCTGCGCTACCTCTTCGCCGGCGCCGAGAAGGTGCAGGAAACCACCGCCGCGCTCTACGCCCAGCGCTTCGGTGTCCGGATTCTGGAGTGCTACGGCGCCACCGAGTGCAGCCCCGGCATCGCCGTCAACGTCCCGCTCGTCCCGAAGGCCGGCACAGCCGGCAAGCTCATCCCCGGCATGGAGGCGCGGCTCGAGCCCGTCGAGGGCGTGAGCGAGGGCGGACGCCTCTTCGTCCGCGGCCCCAATGTGATGAAGGGCTACCTCAACCCCGCGCCCAACGCGAAGTTCCCGGCGCTCGACGGCTGGTACGGCACCGGCGACATCGTCACGATCGATGCGGAGAACTTCATCCGCATCCAGGGCCGCCTGAAACGCTTCGCCAAGATCAGCGGCGAGATGGTCAGCCTCGGCGCGGTGGAGGACGCCCTCGCCGGCGCGTTCCCGCAGTACGGCCTGCGCTGCGCCGTCGCGATCGTCGCGCGCCCCGACGAAGACAAAGGCGAGCGCCTGCTCGCCGCCACCAACGAGCCCCGGCTCACGCTCGAGGCCGTCCGCACCGTCCTGCGCGACAAGGGCATCCCCAACATCGCGATGCCCCGCGAGCTGAAGGTCGTGTCGCAGATCCCCAAGCTCGGCACCGGCAAGACCGACCACCGGTCGTTGGAGAAGCTGCTGTGAGCCTCAACCGCGGAACTTCCCGCAAGAGCGGCGCTCCGCCGCAGCGGAAAATCTGGGACTCAGGAAATCAGGAACGGACGGCATGAGGCCAATCCGTGCTAAAGGTCCCCAGACAATTGCCGCGTGGCCTTCGCACCGTCGGCGAACGGTTCTCAACCCTTCACCTTCCGGACCGCCATCAGATCGAAGGCGTCCTTCGCGATCACGCGCGCTGATCCCGCGAGGCCCAGGGATCGCGTGCGTCTCGCGCCCGCGGCGAGCAAGGCAAAGAGCGCCGCGCAGCCAACCGCCGACCCGGACATCCGCCAACTCGCGCCGTTCAAGACCTGCACTAGAACCGAGATGACCAATCCGATTCCCGCCCCGATCAAGGCCAAGAAGCACACGTAGTAGGCGAGCGCTCCGGCACACCTGCCCACGATCAACCGGCCCCACTCCCGACGCGACAACAGGTGCCGTGTCCGAAACCGCAGTTCGGCGTGGCTAGTCTGAATGTGCCCGAGTGGGAGTAGGAGAAGCCCGAACAGCTGGCGCCGCTTCGACTCACGGTCGTGGTAGATGAAACGCCACTCGATCTCGTGGGTGTGGTTCTGGCCCGCTTCGAGACCGCAGCTCGCCGCCACGTACGCCGCGAGCGCGTCCTCAACCGATGGGAAGAACGCACGGAAGTCCCGCCAGCGATGCGAGTTCGAGAAGCAGTGTTGTTGATCCGGCGTTAGCATCGAAACGAATCGTCGTGAGACACCAGCAAGGGAAGCGGAGGGCGATCGTCGGGTTGCAAAGCGAACCCGCCTACCGTCTCCGCTTCCAGTACGTGAACGCCGGCTCGAAGCAGGTGGCAGGCAGGTCCTCGAGGCGCTGGCGGAGGAACGCCTCTGCGTCCTGCACGCCGCGATTGTAGGCGAGCGGGCCGATCTCCTTCAGCACGAACTCGAGCAGCAGCTTCGCGCGCAATTCGCTCAGCTCCACCTCCAGCTCGGAGGAGAAATACCGTTTCAGCGAGGCGACCGCCTCTGCTTGTTCCGCGGCCGTGAGTTCGGTCGCCATGGTTCGGGCGCCCCGGGGCGAGCTCACTTCTTGTTCAGCGCGCTCGGATCGCCGGTGGGCGCCGGGGCGTGATCCTCGGCGGCGGGCGCACCAAGCAGTTCCGTAAGGATCGGCTTCAGGTTTTTCGCCCAGACCTCGTAGCCCTTCAGCGAAAGGTGCAGTTTGTCGACCGTCATGCCCTCGAAGAGCGTGCCGTCCTTGTCGGCCAGCTCGCCGTTGATGTCCAGAAATCGGATCTTCTTCCCGTCGGCGAACGTCGCGATGCGCCGGTTGATCTCGGCCACGGCTTTGTTCGACTCGGGGTTGTCGTTCCGCGGGAAGACGGCGGTGAGAATGATCGTGGCCTCGGGCGCCTTCGCCTGCAGCGTATCGAGCAACGCCCGGATGCCCTCGACCGCGTCGTCCGCGGCGCCGGGCTTGGGCTTGTCGCCCACGTTGTTGGTGCCGGCGAGCAGCACGATCACCTTCGGATGCAGCCCCTCGAACTCCCCATTCTGCAGGCGCCAGAGCATGTTGTGGGTGGTGTCCCCGCCCCAGCCGAAGTCGGCGGCGTTCCAGCCGTGGAAGCTCTTCTTCCAGTGGGCGAGGAACTCGGGATAGTCCAACGCGCCCCAGCGGCGCGTGATGGAGTCGCCGAGGAAATACACGTCGATCTGCCCCTGCTTGGCCTTCTCGACCATCTGCTGGTGCCCGATGCGCCCGTTCTCGTTCCAGGGCGGATACGGGGCGTGGTTCGGGCCGGCGCAGGCGGCAACGCCGACTGCGGACAACAGCAGGGCAAACAGGGAGCGGGGGCGCAACGCGAGGATCTCCATTGATGAACGAGGAAACGAAGCGTGGCGGATTCCGCAACGCGGTTTCCTGCCGCAGGCCCGCGAAACAATGAGGCCGCGCCGGCGCCACCACCGCGACACTCGCATCCTTGCCTGCAGCGCCTCAATCCGCACCAATCGACCACCACGCTCCGCCATCAACCGTTCCTCGCTTTGGCCTCCCACTCGCCACCGCCTCCCGTGCCTGCCCCGATCTACGTCGATCGCCTGCGCGTCCACCGCAGCCGCACCGAACCGGCGCGCACGGCCGGGGAACAGTTCGGCCATCGCTGGTGCCACCTCTGGAGCGACGACCTCGATGCCTTGCACGCGATGGCGGCCGCTCTCGGCATCCGCCGCGAATGGTTTCAGGACCGACCCGGATTTCCGCACTACGACCTGCCGCCCTTCCGCCGCGAACGCGCGCTCGCCCTCGGCGCCGTCGAGCACTCGCTCAAGGCATGGCTGCGCGCGCACCGGAACGCCGCCGAGGATTTGCGCGTGTCCTCGCCGGCCGCCGTTGCTTCGCTGACGCGATGAGCACCACCGTCACCGTTCTTTCCGAAAACACCGCCCGCGGGCTGGGCGTGCTCGGCGAGCACGGCCTCGCGTGGTGGATCGACACCGGCACGCACCGCGTGCTCTTCGACACCGGCCAGGGCCTCGTGCTCGCGTCCAACGCCCGCCGCCTCGGCGCCGATCTCGCCTCCGTCCACGCCATCGCGCTCAGCCACGGACACAGCGACCATGTGGGTGGACTCGACACCGCGCTCGCCGCCGCGCCCGGCGCCACGCTCCACCTGCATCCCGATGCCGTCGGCCGTCGCTACACCGGCTCCGAGCGCAAGCCCGTCGGCCGCCGCCTCAGCACCGACCTCATGGAAACGGAGGCCTTCCGCACCGCCAGGCGGAGGGTGGTCGCCTCGCGCGCACCGCAGGAGATCGCGCCCGGCGTGTGGACGACCGGGGAGATCCCGCGCACGAACAACTTCGAGGACGTCGGCGGTCCCTTCTTCCTCGACGAGGCGCTGACGCGCCCCGACCCGATCCTCGACGACCAGAGCGTGTTCTTCACCGGCAAGGAGGGCACGGTCGTCGTGCTCGGCTGCGCCCATGCCGGCGTGGTGAACACACTCGAACACATCCGCACACTCACGCACGGCGCCTCGCTGCACACCGTCGTAGGCGGCATGCACCTGCTCAACGCCGACGAGCGCCGCCTCGCCGAAACCTTCGCCGCTCTGCGCCGCCTCGACGTGCGGCGCTTCGGGCCGAACCACTGCACCGGCCTCTACCCAACGACGCTCTTCTGGCGCGAGTTTCCCGGCCGGTGCTTCCCGTGTTCCGCCGGCTCGCGGCTGGAGTTGGCCTGAAACCGCGCCGCAATTCGCGGCCGCTGGCGGTCCGTCGCCTCTCCGCCCGGTTTCGATCGATCCAAAAGGGCCGCTGTAGTTGCGCCAGTCCGTCTCCCCGATACCTCTTGGTTCGCCCCATTTTCTCATGCGCGACCCCCGCTCCAATCCTTTCACCAAAGAGCTGCTGGCCCAGGAAACCCTCGCTGAGTGGCAGCACGTCATCGACACGGCCGCCGGGATTTTCGAGGTGCCCGCGGGGCTGATCACGCGCGTCGACCGCGATCAGATCGAGATCCTCCTTTCCAGCAACACAGCGGGCAACCCCTACCCGACGGGCTGCGCAACCCCGTATCCGAACTCCGGCTGGTACTGCGAACGGACCTTGCGCAGCCGGAGCCTCAACCACATCCCGGATGCGCTCGCCGATCCCGAGTGGAGGGACAACAGCGCCGTCACCGGGATGCACATGGTCTCCTATATCGGCCTGCCCATCCGCAGGCCCGACGGCGGCGAGTTCGGCACCGTGTGTTTCCTCGACAACAAGGCCAACCGCCACAACGAGCTACACATCAAGACGCTCGAGATGATCCGGCGGATGATCGAGCTGTCGCTGCGCGTCATTTTCGACAAGCAGCAGCTGCTTCGTCAGGAGCAGTTGCTTGAGGATCTCAGCCGCATCTACCCGATCTGCAGCTACTGCAAGCGGGTGCGCGACTCCGCGGGCCACTGGATCGACGTCGAGACCTACATCCACGATCTCTCAGGCACCCACGCCTCGCACGGAATCTGCCCGGAGTGCTTCAAGAAGCTTGAGGGCCAGTGGCCGCGGCCGGGCGGCGAACAGCCGGCCTGAACCACCCCCTCAATTCTCCGGTGGTCCCACTGCCACCAGGAATTGAAGGCAAGAGGCCCGCACTCCGACGCGTGCGCGTAGAGTGACAGACCACGTTGGCGCACCGCCGGCGGCAGGGACCGGGAATGCGCAACTGGATTCCGCTGCTGAAGCGGCGTGTTTTGCGCGATAACCCGGGCAGATGCCCCAGACCGAGGCCCGAGATCGTCGATCCCGGCTCCCGGTATCTCGGAAACTGAGCTAAAAGACGCCGAGTTGCGCTGGTGGGGCCGCCGTTCTCATTGGGAGCAGCGGTGGACGGTGCGACTTCGAAGCCTAGTTTCGCTCGGGCAGCTTGCGCCCCTTGTCGCCGTCGATCACCTCGTCGGGCGAGGCGTCCTCCTCGACGACTCCGGCCGCGCGCACGTCCCAGTGTTCGACATTCTTGTACACAATCGTCTTCCCCTTGAGCAGTTCGCCGTGCCGGCGACAGAACTCCTCCAGCCGGTCCTTGCTGTCGATGAGCTCGACACAGAGCGTGAGGTCCGGGTTCGCGGTCTCGGCGCCCAGCGCCTGCACCGTGCCGCCGCCGGTGAAGCCGAAGTGCGTCATAAACGCCGCGGCGTTCCTCAGCCCGTCCCGCTTCGCCGCCTTCACGATCTCGCGGTAGAGGGGCTTGGCGCCGAGCTTGTCCCAAAAACCGTGGGCCGCCACCCGGTCGCGGGGCGTGAGGTAGATGCGGATCTTCCCGATGTCGTGGGTGACGATGTGATGGTCTTGCATGGCTTCGCTCGTTGGAGGGGGAGTGGAGGAGTCCGGCCGCCGCTCGGCCAAGGCGGAGAGCAACGGCGCCGCGGCCGCACCGCGGCATTCGCGCAACTCGTGCAAGGTCAGATCGGGCGGCAGCGCGGCGCGTTGCTGCTTCGCGCCCCCGATCCGTTGCGCCCCGTAGATGCCCGAATGTCCGCTGAAGTAATACGCCACGAAGCACGCCACCGCGAAAAAGGGCGTGTGGTGCGCGCCAAAGAGCTCGATGCCCATGAGCGTGCAGGCCAGCGGCGTGTTGGCCGCGCCGGCGAACACCGCGATGAAGCCGAGCCCGGCGAAGAGATCGACCGGCGCACCGAGAAGCCCGGCCAGAGTGTTGCCCAGCGCCGCGCCGATGAAGAACAGCGGCGTGACCTCCCCGCCCTTGAAGCCCGCGGCGAGCGTGACCGCGGTGAAGAGCAACTTCCACCACCAGCTCCACGGCGTGGCGCCGCCCGCCTGGAAGGTCGAGAGCAACGTCACCGACTCGGGCGTGCGTCCCTGCACGCCGAGGCCGAGGTAGTCGTGCGAACCCACGAGGTACACCAGGCCGATCACGACAAGGCCGCCGAGCGCGGCGCGCAACGGGGCAGATGGCACAATCCGCTTCAGGCCGTGCTGGAGCCCGTGCGTCAGCTCCGCGAAGAGTCTGCTCGTGAGGCCGAACGCCATCGCCGCGAGCACGACTTTCGCCAGCAGCGCGCCATCAAGCGCAGCATGGAGGCCGGTGCCGTCGGCGCTGCCGATGTGATAGCTGGAGTGATGGATACCCCAGGCCGAGCAGGTGAAGTCGCCGACCAGGCTCGCGACGAGCACGGGAATCAGCGCGTCGTACTGGACCCGGCCGATCACCAGCACCTCCATCGCAAAAACCGCGCCGGCGAGCGGCGTGCCGAACACCGAACCGAACCCCGCCGCCACGCCCGCCAGGAGCAGCACGCGTGTGTTCTCCGCGCCGAAACGGCAGAGCCGGCCGTAGGCGCTCGCGAGGCTGCCGCCCATCTGCACGGCCGTGCCTTCGCGCCCGGCCGAGCCGCCGAACAAATGCGTCACCAGCGTGCTCGCGAGGATGAGCGGCGCCATGCGTGCGGGCACGCCGCCGCCGGGCTCGTGGATCTGGTCGATGATGAGGTTGTTGCCGCCCTCCGCGGATTTGCCCACGCGCTGGTAAACCCAGCCGACGACGAGGCCGGCCACCGGCAGGAGGAACAACAACCAACCGTGGCGCCAATGCAGCTCCGTCACGCGGTCCAACGACCAGAGGAAGAGCGCGCTCGCCGACCCGGAAAGGATGCCCACCGGGATGACGAGCAGGGTCCAGAGCAGCAACTGGCGGAAGCTGCGAAGGTGCTCCCGCACATCGAACAACGACTTCACGACGCACCACCCTCCAACGGATTCGCGCCGCCCGCACAACGCCGTCGGATCGCGCGCACCCGCTCGCACGTGGCCAGGCCGGTCCCGCGCGCCATGCGGACGATCGGTTCGCGCTGTGTTCGGGCGCCGGGACGGACCTGCGGGCCGGAGCGCGCGAACCGCGCAACTCCGCCGAGACCGCTGCCGATGAAGATCCAGAAGTAGAGGGACATGATGTTTCCTAGGGCGTCAGTTCGCCGTAGGAGTCATCAGCGCCGACTTGCGTC
>JAEXPL010000010.1 GCA_023446865.1 Verrucomicrobiota bacterium
GGGTCGGGCTGCAGGCCCGCGCGCCGCACTCTCGCCGGCCGCACCGGCCGGCGCCGCGGCGCTCGCGCCGCCCTTCTTGGCCGCCGCTTCCTTCTGGGCGCCCTCGGCGCCGTACTGCCGGTGCAGACGCATGGCGAGATACGCGCCGAAACCGGCCAGGCCAAGAAACGGAATCAGCGGCATGCCGGGCAGCAGTCCGAACACCCCGAGCATGGCCGAACTGATCGCCAGGGCGCGCGGGTAGCGGGTGAGCTGCTGGGTGACCTGCACGCCGAGGGTCTCGTTTTCGGCCGCGCGGGTGACGAGAATACCGGCCGCCACGGAGACGAGCAGCGCGGGAATCTGCGACACCAGACCGTCGCCGATGGACAGGAGCGTGAACTTCTTCGCCGCATCCGCGAACGACAGATCCATCTGGAGCACACCGATCGCGAAGCCACCGATGATGTTGATGAAGGTGATCATGATGCCGGCAATGGCATCGCCGCGGACGAACTTGTTGGCGCCGTCCATCGAACCGTAGAAATCCGTCTCCTTCTGGAGTTTCTTGCGGCGCTCCATCGCCTCCGCCTCGCCAATGATGCCGGCGTTGAGCTCGGCATCGATCGCCATCTGTTTGCCGGGCAGCGCATCGAGGGTGAAGCGCGCCGCCACCTCGGCGATGCGGCCCGCGCCCTTGGTGATGACCACCAAGTTGATGAGCACCCGGATCGCCAACACGACCGTGCCGACCACGTAGTTGCCCTGCACCACGAACTTGCCGAACGACTCGATGATGTGGCCCGCGTAGCCATCGATGAGGATGAGCCGCGTGGAGGTGATGTTGAGCGCGAGGCGGAAGAGCGTGATGCCGAGCAGCAATGTCGGGAAGACGGAGAACTCGGGCGGATCCTTCACGTAGGTGATCAGCAGCAGGATCAGCAGGGACAGCCCGATGCTCAGGGCCAGCAGCGCGTCGAGCAGGAAGGCCGGCAGCGGCAGGATGAGCATCATCACCACGCCGAACAGGGCGACAGTGAACACCAGATCGGAACGGCGGATACCGCCGAAGGCGGAAGTCGAGGGGGGGCTGGCGGCGTCCATGGCGATGAGGGTGGGCGGTGGGCAGTGGACCGTGGTCGGCGGGAAGGATCAGGCGGCGCGGGCGGAGCCGGAGGCCTCGGCGACAGCGCGACGGGCGCGCAGCGCGTGGAAATAGTAGCGGTGGGTGCGGTAGACGAATGCGAGGATCTCGGCCACGGCGTGGTAGAGTTCGAGCGGCACGGGCTCCCCGACCTTGCCGATCTTGAAGAGCATGCGGGCGACCGGCCGGTTCTCGATCATCGGCACGCCGTGCTGCGCCGCGAGGTCCTTGATCCGGCGCGCGAACCGGCCCTCGCCCTTCGCGACCACGATCGGTGCCTCGTCCTTCCCGCGCTCGTATTTGAGGGCCACGGCATAGTGCGTGGGGTTGGTCACGACGACATCGGCGGTCGGCACGGACTGCATCATCTGCTTCTGGAGGAGCCGGCGCGCCATGCGCCGCCGCTGGCCCTTGACCATCGGATCGCCCTCCTGCTGCTTCTGCTCGTCACGCACCTCCTGCTTGGTCATCCGCAGGTCCTTCTCGGTCTTGATGTGCTGGTAGCTGTAGCTGGCGATGGCGACGATGGCCATCGCCCCGCAGACCCACGTGAGGAAGACCAGCGCGGAGTGGTTGATGAAACGTGCGAGATGGGCCGGCTCCATCGGCACATGGAAAAGCGGGTCCTGCATCACCCGCCGGATCGCCAGCCAGAGCGCCAAACCCAGTCCGCCGAGCTTCAGCAGGTCGAACGGCAGCGTCATCAAGGACTCGGTGTTGAAGACCTTCTTGAAACCGTTGATGAAGTTCAGGCGGTCCAGCTTCGGCTCAAGCATCGAGGGGGTGAGCCGGAACCGCGTCTGCACTCCGCCCCCGAGTACCGCCGCGACAAAACAGGCCGCCAGTATCGGGACCAGCAACGTCAGGCAGCGATGCCCGGCCTCATTGACCCGCGTGAGCATGAGCTCGTTGCTGAACGTCGTGCGCCCGAGGTTCTGGAAGCTGTAGGTCGCGAAATCGCGCAGCGATCGCGCCGTGTCCGGAACCGTGAACAGCATCACCACCAGCGCCGCCGTGAGGGTGAACGCTACCTGCACGTCGGGACTGCGGGCGAACTGCCCGCGTTTGAACGCCTCCTCGCGCCGCTTCGCGGTTGCGGGCTCGGTCTTTTGGTCGCTCTCGTCGGACATGGTGCGAGGGGCGCGCTACGGGCGCGGGAGGTAGACGAGTAGATCGCTCGGCAGCCGCTCGAAGGCCGCCAGCAGGTACCGGGCGAACAGCACCCCGGCGCCGCCGAGCATGAACATCCCGGCCAGCGACCGCGCGCCCATGCTGAGCACGAAGACGTTCACCTTCGACACCGTGCGTCCGAGCAGGCCGAAGGCGAAGGTGACGAGGAAGTTCAGCGCCATGAACGGCGCGGCCAGCTGCACCCCGGTGCTGAGCGTCTTGCCGGTGATGATGATCAGCTGGTCGGCCGCGGCGGGGTTGAGGCCGGCGAGCCCGGGCGGGGCGAAATGGAAGCTGCGCGCAAAGGTGCCGATCGCCACCAGATGCGCGCCCACCACGAAGTACATCATCACCGCGAACCGGTGCAGCAGCGCCGCGAACGGCTCGGTCGAGGCCGTCGGGGAGTCGATGCCCGGGGTGGGCGTGAGCCCGATCTCCGTGGCGATGATACGGCCGCCCATCTCCGTCGCGTAGAAGGCCATCCGGCCCACGTAGCCCATGAGCAGGCCGACCAGCACCTCGGCCCCGATCGCCGCCCCCAGGCTCAGCAAGGAGGCCGGAACGGGCGCCGTCGCCGGGATCAGCGGCACGATGAGCGTCGCGATCGCCAGCGCGAGCGCGATGCGCAACGTCACCGGCATCGGTTGCCCCGTGAGCCCGGGCATGAGCATCAGAAAGGCGGTCCCGCGGATCGAGATCAGCAGCCAGGCAATGAGGAGCGTCGCAGGCATCGGCGTGGCGGGGTCCGGGGCCGTCAATGGGCCATGTCGGCCATCCGGGCGACGCAGGTCACGGTGAACTCCATCAACGTGCGCACCAGCCACGGCGAGAGGAACAGGAACACGCCCACCACGGTGATGAGCTTGGGAATGAAGACCAGGGTCTGCTCCTGCAGGCTGGTCACCGATTGGATCAGGCTCACCACCAGGCCCGTCACCAGTGCGGTGACGAGGAACGGCGCCACGACGACGAGCGCCTTGAACATCGTGAGCTTGAACAGCTCGATGGCGAGGTCGGGGTTCATTGCACGAAACTTTGTACCAAGGATCTCACGACCAGCTCCCAGCCGTCGACCAACACGAACAGGAGCAGCTTGAACGGCAGCGCCACGATCGTCGGCGGCATCATCATCATGCCCAGCGCCATCAGCACCGTGGAGACGAGGAAATCGATCACGATGAACGGGAGGAAGACGAGGAAGCCCATCTGGAACGCCGTCTGCAGCTCGCTCAGCACGAACGACGGGATCACCACGCGCATCGGCAACTCCTTCACCGGTGTCGGCCCGTAGCCGCCGAGTTCCAGGAAGAACTCGAGGTCGCGGGTGCGCGTCTGCCGCAGCATGAACGCCTTCAACGGCTCCTGCGCCCGCGTGAGCGCCTCGGTCGACTTGATCTTCCCGTCAAAATACGGCTGCAGCGCATCGTCGTGGATCCGGTCGACCACCGGGGTCATGATGAAGAACGTCAGGAACAACGAGAGACCCACGATGATCTGGTTCGACGGCGCCGACGGCACGCCGATCGCCTGCCGCACGAACCCCAGCACGATCACGATGCGCGTGAAGCTGGTCGTGAGCATCACGATCGACGGCGCGAGCGTGAGCAGCGTCATCAGGATCACGATCTGCACGGCCACGCTCACGTCGCCGATGCCGCCGGCACCGCCGGTGAGATCGATGTTGAGCTTCAACGGTTGTGCCGCGCTTTGCGCCTGCGCCGCCGTGGCGGCGCAGAGCAGAACCGTCAATCCCGCGAGCCGGTGCAGCCACCGGCAGGGTTTGGGCGTGGAGGACATCGGAGCCCGTTCAGCAATGCCGATGCCAAGGCGGGAGCACCGCCTCTTAGTCGTTGGCCTTCAAGCGCTCAGAGGACTCCCCGCGACCTGCCGCGGCGCCCGCACCCCGCCGATCCACCGGAACGGCAAGAACTGCCGGTGATCGGCGGCCCCGGTCGAGGCATTCCGCACTCGGCGCCCAGCGCGCCTAAACTCCTCCGTTCCACGTCCGATAACCACCGCGACACCATCTACGTCTTGCCGCACGTACTCCCCGAGGGGAACCCGCCAACCGCTCAGCCTCGGACTGCGTCCCGATCCACCGTCCCAACCGTGAGCCACGCTTTGTTTTCCCTCCCTCGGCCCGGCCCGTGCGTCCGCCGCCGGTCCTTGGTCCGCCACCTCGCGCTCGCCGCTCTATGCGCGACGCTGCTTCCCGCCTTCGCCCAAGACACGATCCTGCCGGCGGCCGCACCCGATCTGATCGAGACGGGCACCCCGCCATTCGTCCTGTTGCGTCCGGAGACGATGGGATTGAGCAGCGCGGTCACCGATCTCCACGAACTGCCGAACGGAACGATCCTCGCCGTCGCCGCCAACGAGTTGGCGATCGGCGACGGTGTGCGGTGGGAGGCATTCCGCCGTGCGCCGGACACCCCCCGCACGATCCTGACCAACGTCGCCGTCGATACCGATGGCACGATCTACGCCGGCATCCCCGGCGGCATCGCCCGCATCGAGCTGGCCCAGAGCGGCGATTGGCGGTTTGTGCCGGCGGTCGCCTTCCCCGCCACCAACCCGGCCTCGTCGAGCCAGTTCGCCCGCGTGGTCGCCGCCGGCGGCGAATGGTTCTGGCACAACGGCAGCGGTCCGCTCGTCTCGTGGCACCCCGGCCACCCGGCGCGGTTGATCGGCATCCTCAACGACATCGAGTGCATCTTTGTCAGCGGCGGCACCACCTTCGTGACCGATGCCGCCTCCGGCGCGCTCCACCGTCTCGAGGGCGACCGTCTCGTCCCCGCCGATGGCGAAGTGCCGCGGAACCTCGATCAAGCCATCACCGCCGCGGCGACATTGGCCGACGGCTCCGCGATCATCGGCGGGAACAGCGTGGGGCTCAAACGTTTCGACGGCCGTTACCAGGTGCCGGTCTCGGCGAACGGACTCCTCTCCGGCCGGCACCGCGTGAACGACCTTTGCCGGATGGGCGACCAGCTCTTCGCCGCCGCCCTCGACACCTTCGGCATCGTCCTGTTCGACCAGGACGGGCACGTGCTCCAGGTCGTGGATCGCACGGCCAGCCACCCGTTCTCCCGCGTGCACCGTCTCATCGCGGGCTCGGGCAACACCGTGTGGGCGCTGCTCGGCGAGGGCGTGGCCTGCGTCGAGTTCCCCTCCCGCGTCTCCGATCTCCAGGGCTACATTGCCAGCGGCCTCACCTACTCCCGCACCTACCGCCACGAGGGCCGGCTCTGGCTTGTCGCCGATGGCCGGGTACAGCGGGGCGTCTACGACAGCGACGGACGGCTGATCCGCTTCGATCCGGACTCCCCCGCCTGCTTCGTCACCTCGCTGGTCTCCACGAGCGCCGGCCTCATCGCTTGCGGCCAAGACGGGTTCTACCGCCTCGATCCCGCCGGTTGGACCCTCGCCGCCCCGGGCCCGGTCAACCCCCACGTCACCATCACCCCGGTCGCCGACGGCCGCCGCCTCTACATCGCCACCGACGAGATCGGATGGCTCCGGGCGGACGGGACCGATCTGCGGTTGGAGCGGATCGCGGTCCCTGGTCTGGGCGAGGCCTTCGTCAACCTCCTGCACGGCTCCGATGCGTACTGGGCCGAGCTCGGCGCCGGGCGCATCGCCCGCATCACGCTCCGCGAGGGCCGGCCGGAGGTGCGCATCCTCGAGCAGAAGGACGGTCTACCCGGCAGCTGGGTGCAGCTGTTCGTCGTCGACGACGTGGCCCGCTTCAACGCCGGTGGCCAGATCCTGCGCTACGACCCCGCCACCGATCGCGTCGTGCCCGAGACCGCCGGGGTGTTCGGCCGCCCCGGCCTGTTTGGCGCCGCAGGCCGCCCCATCCGCGATCCCGCCGGCCGGCTCTGGTTCAACTCGGAGCACACCGTGTGCGTCCTGCGCACCGGGAGCAGCGGCGACCGGGGGAGCGTCGAGCCGATCCCCGCCGCCATCACCCCGCTGTTCTTCACCGGCGAGAGCGACGGTGTTGTCTGGATGCACGAACGCCAGCGGCTGCTGCGCTACGACCCGAAGCTCGCCGAGGCTCCGCCCGTGCCGCTGCGAGCGGTGCTCAGTCATGTCCAGCGAATGGCGACCGACCACCACACCATCTTCCCGGCGGGAGAACTGCCCCCGCTCGCCGCCGACGACAATTCGCTCGCCTTCCACTTCCTCGCCCCGGGGTCGGCGTTCGCCCGAACCGTGACCTTCGAAACCAAACTGGAAGGCGGCGGCGGCGACTGGGTGGGCGTCGGCGCAGCGGGGGCCGCCTACTTCAACCAGCTCAAGGAAGGTCGGTACACCCTGCGGGTGCGCCCCCGCTCCGACAACCTGATCGGCGAGGAGACCCGGTTCGACTTCTCGATCCGCCCCCCTTGGTACCGCACCAGCACGGCCTACGTGATCTACGCCGCCAGCGCCCTTCTCCTGATCGGCTTGGCGACCGGCGGCTGGGTCCTGCTCAACCGCCGCGAGAAGGCCCGGCTCGCGCACCTCGTCCGCGAACGCACCGCCGAACTCGGGCGCAGCGAGGAACGTTACCGCAACCTGAGCGCGGACCTCGAACGCCGGGTCATCGGCCGCACCGCCGAGCTCGCCAAGGCCAACACCGCCCTGCAACGCGCGAAGGAGGTCGCCGAATCCGCCGACCGCGCCAAGAGCGCGTTCCTCGCCAACATGAGCCACGAGATCCGCACCCCGATGAACGGTATCATCGGCATGGGTAATCTCCTGCTCGGCACCCCGCTCAACACCGACCAGCGCGATTTCGTCGACACGCTCATCGGCAGCGGCGAGAGCCTGCTCGCGATCCTCAACGATCTCCTCGACTTCTCGAAGATCGAGGCCGGCCAGCTCTCCTTCGAGACGATCGATTTTGACCTGCAGGAGGAACTCGAACGCGCGCTCATCCTCCAGGCCGAGACTGCGCGCAAGAAGAAGCTCGCGCTGGTGCTCGACTTCGACCCGGCCACCCCGCACCGGGTGCGCGGCGACCGGTGCGCCTGCGGCAGATCGTGCTCAACCTCGTGGTCAACGCCCTCAAGTTCACCCAACGCGGCGAGGTCTCCGTGCACGTCCACGCCGGCGCCGGCGAACGCATCCGCTTCGAGGTGCGCGACACCGGCATCGGCATCCCTCCCGAGGCGCAAAAGACGCTCTTCAACCGCTTCGTCCAGGCCGACAACTCCACCACCCGCCAGTTCGGCGGCACCGGCCTCGGCCTCGCCATCTGCCGTCGCCTCGTCGAGCTCATGCACGGCGAGATCGGCCTGAGCAGCGCCGTCGACTGCGGCTCCACGTTCTGGTTCGAACTGCCGTTGCCCGCCGCCGCCCCCGCCACCACGCCCGCCGCCCTGCCCGACCTCGCCGGGCGGCGCGTGCTCGTCGTCGACGACAATGCCACCAACCGCAAGGTCTTCTACCATCTCCTGCTGCGCTGGCGCGCGCAGGTCGAGTGTGTCGACAGTGCCACCACCGCCATGATCGAGCTCTGCCGCGCCGCCAACGCCGGCTCCGCCCACGAACTGATCCTCCTCGACCACCACCTGCCCGAGATGGATGGCCTCAGCCTCGCGCGCGCCGTGCGCGCCGAGGCGACGCTCCCCCAACCCACGATGATCATGCTCAGTTCGGGCGACGAGCGTCTCTCGGAGGATGAGCAACACCGGCACGGCCTCTCGGCCTTCGACTGCAAACCCATCGGGGCCGCCCGCTTATGGACCCTGATCCAGCGGGCTCTCGGCAGCCGGCCCGCCGTCGCTCCGCCAGCACCGGCGACCACCGCCGCACCCCCGGAGGCCCCGGGAGTCCACGTGCTCGTGGCTGAGGACAACCGCGTCAACCAGAAGGTCGCCGCCCAGTATCTCAAGAACGCCGGGCTGGTCGCCGACATCGTGCCCAACGGCCACGAAGCCTGCGAGGCGCTGCGCCGCCACCGCTACCGCCTCGTGCTCATGGATGTGCAGATGCCCGTCATGGACGGCCTCGAGGCCACCCGCCAGATCCGCCAACGCCAGAACGCCGGCGAGCCAGGTTTCGACCGCGAGATCCACATCGTCGCCATGACCGCCAACGCGATGGCCGGCGATCGCGAGCTCTGTCTGGCGGCCGGCATGGACGACTATATCACAAAACCACTCACACCCACCGCACTCCAGACGGTCCTGAGCAAGTACTTCTCGGCCGCGGGGGTGACTTCCGGCGAGAGCGAAGTCGACGGGGCCATAGCGCCCCAGGTGTCGTAACTCGTCTTGATCTTCACGGCCTGAACTGACGCGCGACGGTCGGGCGCTCCGCCGAACGGCAGGATGGGCTCGCCGGACCACCAGACAGCTCGGCGGTCCGGTCCTAACTCGGTCGCTCGATTGCGCGAGTCTCAGTCGGTTCCCGCCAGGACGGGTCTTCGACCGGTTGCTGTCGGACCAAGACTCCATGCACCGCGCAAATCAGAGGTGGCCCGTCGGCGACTCGACTCAGTAAGCGGGCCGGCCAGCGGGCAGGCGGAACCTCCGGGCCGTTGAGCCACGACGCCTCCTTGAGGAACGCAGTTCACCCGGCCGCGCGGTCGGAGAGCGAGCCCACCGTCTCCACCTTGGCCGGCGCAACCACGGCCGGATCGGACTCGTCGAGCCGGCAGAGCAGATCGATCCGGCCGGGACACACGGCAAGGAGCATCCGGCGGCCGCCATAGCTGGCAACCGCGAGGAACTGCTTGTTGCCGAGCGGGCGGGTTTCCTCGATGGCAAGACGTTGCCGCACTTCGGCACCGCGCGCGCCACCCCATTGGCCGCGTTTGAGCAGGTACAGACCGGTGCCCACGAGCACCGCCGCGATGCCGAGCGTGCCCCAGACCGGGAAGGTGCCGCCGGCTGCGGCCCCGGTGCGCGCCTCGGGCGAATTGCGCGGATAGATGATGCCATCGGCTCCGGGCGCGGCCGGCACCGGCTCGGCCGCTCCGAGCGGCGCGGGCAGCCCGGCGAAGACGCAGGCGAGACCGATCAGGAGCAGGAGGCGGCGGAGCATGGGAAGATTCAGCGGGACGAGCCCACCAGCTCCGTGATCTTGATACCAAAGTTGTCCTCCACGACGACGACCTCGCCGAAGGCGATGAGTTTGTCGTTCACGTAGAGCCCCACGGGATCGTTGGCGGCCTGGTTGAGCTGGATGACCGAGCCCGGCTGCAGCTCCATCACTTCGCGCATCGGCAGCTGGCTGCTGCCGAGCTGCACGGTGATCTTCACCTTCACATCGAGGAGGATGTCGAGATTGCGGTCTTCCATGGGGAAAAAGGGGTCAGCGTTTCTTGGGGGTTTCCTGGGCCTCGACCCGGCCCGTGAGTTCGACGGCGACCTTGCCGTTCTCCTGGCCGGCGCGGCCGACGAATTTGGTGCTGCCCGCCAGCGACACGCGGGTGCGATCGATGATGTCGCGCGGGAGTTCGACGACATCGCCGACGCGCAACATCGAGATCTCGTGCGTGGTGAGCTCGAACGCCTCCCACTCGGCGCGGACAGGCACGGTGATCACATCGTAGGAGGCCAGCCAGGCCGCCTTCTTCTCGATCTGCGAGATCTCCGTCTCCTTCTGGCGGCGCGCCTGCATCTTCTTCACCACCGGCTCGATGGTGTAGTACGGCACGCCGATCTGAATCTGCTCGGAACAGTCGCCGAGCGCCGCCTCGAGCGCGAGCACCAGCACGATGGCGTTCTTGGGGGAAGTCTGGAGGAATCGGCCGCTGTTCTCATGGCCGATGACGAGCGGGCGGAGCTCCTGTTCGGTGCGCCACTGGTTGCACCACTCCTCGAGGAGGATCATCAGCACATCCTCGATGAGCGCGACCTCGATCTCCGTGAGATACCGCTCAACCTTGATGGAGTGGCCGCGGCCGCCGAGCATGCGGTCCGCGATCGTGAGCGCCAGGCGCGGATTCACATCGATGATACCCACGCCCAGCAGCGGCTCGCATTTGAACAGCGAGATGTGTGTGGGGCTCGGCAGGCTCTCGGTGAACTTCTCGTAGGTGACCGTGGTGAGCCGCGCCATCTTCAGCGAGAACTCCATGCGCAGGAACAGCGACACGCGCGCCGAGAGATAGCGGATGAAGTCCTCGTGGAGCATGCGCAACCGCCGCAACTCGACTTCGGTGAGGAACACCGGGTTGCGGAAATCGTAGGCGTCGATCTTCAGTCCCTCGAGCGTGGTGAACTGCGAGCCGTCGTGCCGGAAGACCTTGAACTCCGGCGCCTTCAGCGTATCCGCCAGCAGCTTGTCGATCTCGGACTGGTCGAGGATCTCGGACGGGGTCTTGGGTTTGTCGTCGGCCACGGTGAGGGTGGGGTTGCGGAGGTTGCCGGCATGCGCCGGCTACTGGACCACGAATTCGGAGAAGAAGATCTGCTCGACCACGCGCACCCCGAGGACCTCGTTGTACGCGGCGATCAGCCGGGCGCGAATGAGGTTGCGGGAGCCCACCTCCTCGAGGTCGGCCAAGGTCAGCGAGCCGAGCGTGTTGAGTGTGGCGTCGAGCAACTGCGGGTACCGCTCGTCGAACAGTTCGCGCAGGTTCTCCTTCCCGGTGACGAGGAACGACACCTTCAGATAGCGGGTGCCCATCGTGCCGGACAGATTCACGACGATGTTCTCGAACTTGTATCCGTCCGCACTTTCGCCTTCACCGCCGTGGCCCTCTTTCTTCTCGCCCTTCTTGGCTTCGGCCTTCTTCGGCTCCGCCTTCTTGGCTTCGGCCTTGGGTTCGGCCTTGGGCGCCTCGGCGTGGGCGGCTTCCGCGCCGTGCCCGTTACCGGCGGCCGCCGCGGGCAACGCGGCGGCGAGTTGGAGCTTCATGCGCGGCAGCAGGACGAACTCGGCCACCACCCAGGAGATCACCGGCGCCAGGACCAGCGCGATGATGAGCGGCAGGAAGGCGGCGATGCCGCCGCCTTTCGGCGCGGCATCCGCCGCAGGAGCCGCAGCGGCGCCAGCCGGCGCCGCCTCGGGTTTTTCGCTTTTTTCGGCGGCCATGGGGAGGACGGATTACCGCTTCAGATTGACGATGTCCTGAAGGATTTCGTCGGAGGTCGTGATCAGCTTCGAGGCGGCCTGGAAGGCGCGCTGCGTGGTGATCATGTTGGCGAACTCGTCGGTGAGATCCACGTTGGACATCTCCAACGATCCGGAGATGACTCGGCCGTTGCCGTTCTGCGCGGCTTGCAGAGCCACGTAGTCGGTGGCCGCGCCGAAGGCGACGGACTGGGTGCCGGAGATGCGCGAGGCCGGCCAGGGTTCGGTGGGACCGGCGTCCGCGATACCGCTGTAGAGGTTGTCGCCTTCCTTCACCAGGGCGCCCGCATCGCTGAAGCGCTGGAGCAAAATCTTGCCGCGCACGAACGAAGTGCCGTCGGCCAGGAACACGTTCACGTTGCCGCCCTGGTCGATCTGGAAGGTCTCCATGCGGATCGGCGTGCCGGCCCCGGTGTTCGAGGTGATCCGCACGTCGCGCAGGTTCGCCGTATCCAAGGTTACCGTCGTGGGGTCGAAGTTGAGGCTCGTCTCCGTGGCATCGGCAAAGCCGAGGCCCGGCACGCGGAAGCCCGAGTTGGTGACGAGATAGCCCTGGTCGTCCACGCGGAAGTCGCCGGCACGGGTCACGTATTCGAGTCCCTGCAACGTATCGCGCACGCGGAAGAAGCCCTCGCCCGAGAGGCCGAGGTCGGTCAGACCGCCGGTGGTCTGGAGCGGGCCCTGGGTGAACTGGGTCTTGATGGTCGCGATCTTCGCGCCGGTGCCGATCTGCTGGGTGATCGTGTTGGAGCCGAGACCGGTGTTGCCCGTGCCACGTTGGAGGGTGTTGGAGAACGCGTCCTGGAAACGCGTCTTCGCCCCCTTGTAGCCGACGGTGTTGATGTTGGAAACGTTGTTGCCGATGACCTCGATGCCTCGAACGAACGAACGCATCGCGCCTACTCCGGCAGTCATTGAACCGATCATGGTGTTGTCCTTTGTTGGGGGTTGGTATTTTCGAAAACTGGTCGCTCAGGTGGCGGTCTCCGTGGCCGTCGCCACCGGGGCCGCGTCGCGGATCTCCGTGACATCCGCCGGACTGTAGGTCTGGTCGCCGATCTTGATCATCGACTTGCCGTCCTTGTCGTAGCCGACGGACGAGACGATGCCGGAGGCCGTGGTCTTGTCCTGGGTCACGGTCACATAGCGGCCGAGCATGCTCTGGGCGCTGGCGAAGTCCTGGCTCACGATGAACGCCTTGAGCGACGTCACCAGATCGCCCATCTGCTCGACCGACGAGAAGGTCGACATCTGGGAGATCGAGTTGAGGTCGTTCGATGGGCTCAATGGATCCTGATTCGCCAGCTGCGTCGCGAGGAGCTTGAGGAAATCACTCTGGTCGAGCGTCTTTTTCACCTTGCGATCGAAGCCGGGAAGCTTGGCGAGTTCCGCCGCGTTCGCAGGATCGGTCGCGGTAGTCAAAGAGGAGACTGCTGAGGTCGTACTCATGGTCAGTTCAGGCCCAGGCGCTGAGGTTGCGCTTGTCGGCCGCTCTGGGGGTTGGAGTGGACTGGGTCGTGGAAGCCGTCCGCGCGGCGCCGGCGGCGCCGCGGTTTGCGCCGCGTGCTGAGGACAACGCAATGCCAAGCTCGTCGCCGAACTCCGCGGAACGCTCCCGCCCGCGCGACGACTGCCGCTGCTGCTCAAAGGAGAACGCGCCCTGCCCGCCCGGCTGGCCGGACTGGTCGTGGCGCTCGAAGCTCGGCTCGCCGAACTTCACGCTCCGCTCGGCCAAACGCGGAGCGGCATGTTCCCACTCGCGGGCCAAGGCCTGCTGGAGTTCCGTGGATTGCGTCACGAACTTCGCCTGCACGACTCCGTCCTGCCAACGCAGGTGCACATGGAGCTTTTCGGCACTCGGAGTCTCGAGAACGAGATCCACCGAGTGGCGGCTGGTCTCCCGCATTTGCGCGGCCGCGTCCACGGTCTCACGCACCGCCATGGCAGCCGAATGGCGGACAACCGCTTCGGCACCCGGCCGAAGGGTGGTCACCATCGGAGCCGACTCACGACCACCGACGATCGCAGCGCCAGTCGCCTCAAGGGAGTTGACCGTCTCGTCCGGCAAAACTTGCGAGGGCAGAGCCATGGGCTGGGACTCTTTCGCAATGCCCGTGCCAACCGCCGACCTGCGCTCCCCTACCTCATGTTTCTCAACATCTAGAAAGTTTCGGCTCTGGTCCTTCGGCTCCGCCGCTTTGGTCGCACGCGGGCGGGTTCCAGCGGCGCCGGCAAAGTTTTCCCGCACCGGGGCTTTCTGCAACGGCCGCTCGGTCGCGCCGCCCCCGGACGAGCGATCAACCGCCTCCGGCATCTCCGACTCCTCATCCAACACTGCCGGCTCGTCGCTGGTCGACGCCGAAAGCGCGGCCCCCACCGGCGGCTGCGACAACCCGGCCACCAGCCCGTCGTTCGGGTGCAACGTGGCCGATCCCGCGGTGGCGCGCACCGCATTCGCCCCGACCGGATTCTCCTGCTGGGCGCTGGACGGAACCAATGCGGCCCGCTGCTCCACCAGCACTTGGGCAAGGGTCGGAGCGGTCGACATCGAATTCGCCGGGACAGCCGGAGCCGCACCACAGTTCGACGGCACGGGCACCGCCCCCCGCTCCCCGGTGCTCTCGCCGAGACGTGGCATACTCACGCGCACTCGCCACGCGGCCGGCACATCAATCGCCCGGGCTGCGGGCACCGCCCTGCCGGCGGCGCGATCCGCCACCGGCTCGTCGCGGCGCGGGCCGGGCTTGACCCGCAGGTCCTCGGCCGCGGGCGGAGAAGCCAATGCCCCCACTCCGTCGTCACAGTCCTCTGGTGCTGGACCGTCGGACACGGCCCCCACCAGTTTATCCGCTGTCTCGGTCGCGGCCGCGGCGGACTCCGCCGTCACGGTTGCCAGCGGCGTTGGTGTGGCGGCTTGTGTCGCCCGCGCAGCGGTTGCCCACTGCGGACCCCCGCGCGGCCTGCCGCGGGGCTGATCGACTCGCGGTGTTCGTGGCGCGGCGTCTGAAACTGTGTTCTCCGCCGGCCTGTCCAGCGACGCCGCGATCGAAGCGTTCGGCGCGCCGGTCGCAGCGGCCGCCGGCGTTGCGACGGACTGAAGACTCTCGGCGGTGCGAGCCGCTTCGGGTATCTCGACCTCGGATATTGCGGGATCGGCTGCCGGCCCGAGCGACGGGATCGCCGGATCGGTGCTCGGCACCTCCGACACCGCCGCAACGCCCGTTGCCGGCCCGGCGCAGCGCCCGTGAGCAGGCGCGCCAAGGTGTCCGTCATGGTGTTTGCCCTTGGTGTGCCCAAGCGCCCGGCCATGGCCGGCGCGGTGTGCCGGGACGCAGGCATCGCCCTCGGCCGGTACCACGGAGGCATCCGTGGGCGCCGAGTTCTCCGACTCGTCGCCCGTGGACGGCGCCTCGGCCGCCACCGGCGTGTCCGTCGGCAGTGTCTCCTCAGGCTCCGGCACCGGTGCGGGAGTCGCGGCGGTGGCCGCGGCCTGGGTTGCCACCAGCAGCGCGTTCGTCACCGCCCCGTCAGTCTCCAGCGCCGCGGAGGCGACCGGCTCGTCCTGCCAGTCCTGCGCCACCGAAGCGTCCGTCGCGGGCGCCGGCGGTTTCGAGGGCTCGGCGCCCGCCACCGGTGTGCCGCCGTCGTTCGAGGCGAGAATGGTTTCGAAGGAGGAGGCGGTTGGATCGGCCGCGGCGCCGGGCACGCCAGCGGTCGCCGGCGTGGAGGGGGTGATGTTCGAAGGAAGGAAGAATGCGACTTGCATGGTGCACCTCGCTGGTTGGAGAGCGGTGTCGCCGGCCGGGTGGTGGCGCCGCGCCTAGGGTCCGGTGGCGGATTTCGCGGCCTTCATCAGCCGCAAGCGCTCGGAGAGCACTGCGGCGCGTTGGGCCTGGTTGTTCTTCTCGCTCTTGTCCTTCGACATTTCTTCGAAGATCGGGCCGACCGTGTCGGCCTTCATCAGTGATAGGATTTTGACGACAGTGGAGTCGTCCATTTCGGAGAAGATCGCCACGGCCGCCTTCGGGGTAAGGTTCGCGTAGGTCTGGGCGAGGCTCTTCAGGTTCTTCTGCTCGTCGACTCCGACGGCGGTGAGCAGCTGGCTGATCTCGGCCCGTTGCGCCTCGATCTCCTTGCGGGTGCGAGCCAGCTCCGCCGCCTCGGCGGCGAGGCGGGTCTCGCGTTGCACGACCGCCTGTTCACGTTCCCGCAGGCCGTCGCGCTGCGCCTTGAGCTCCTTGGCGACCTTCTCGATCTCGGGAGTCCACATGTCCCACGGCGGGCGCGACTCCTTGGGACGGATGACCTCGGGCGCGCCCTCGCCGCTGGACTGAGCCACCAGCCCGGCGACGAGCGCAGAGGCGCTCTTGTTGACGAGAAAAAGGGCGACCGCCGGCTGAAGGAGCACGATCAGCACCGCGGCGAACCAGGGTTTGGAAAGGATGTTCATAGCTCCGAAAGAAGTCCGCCGCGTGGCAGTCGGTCATCGAGCTGCCGCTGTTCAAACCGGGAGAACTCCGTGAGGTAACGCTCGCGGGCGCGGCCGCGGAGCTTCTCCACCAGCTTCACCTGGAGGTGCGCCTCGATCCACCGTTGGCGCGCCGCCTCCTGGGCCTGCCGCGCCGTTTCGAGGGCCGTTGTCGCCGCCTTCTCCTCGTCGAGCTCCGACCGATAGGCCTGCATGAACGACGCGTGCATCGCCCCCGGCAGCCCGGTCGTGCGGTGCACAATCAACGACTCGACGAACTGCGCCACACGCAGCTGCTGGTGGGCGAGGGCCGCGTCGCAGGCCTCCACCCGGCGGTTCGCCCCGGAGAACGCCTCGCTGGCGCGCATCTCCTGGAGATTCCGCAGCGTGGCCACCGGCTGGAGATTGAAACGGAATTTCTTCATCCGACGATTCGCTTGAGCGCTCCGTAGGCGTCGGCCCGGCGGGCGAAATCCATCACGCCCTGCCGGAGGAATTTGGTGAGCGGCTCCCGCAGCTCGATCGCCCGGTCGACGACCGGGTTGGAGTTCTTCGGGTAGGCGCCGATCGTGATCAGGTCCTCGTTGCGCCGGTACACGGCGAGGGCCTCGCGCGCCTTGGCCACGGTGTCGAGCTCGGGCGGCGTGCAGATGTCGCGGCTGAGGCGCGAGACGCTGTCGAGCACGTCGATCGCCGGGTAGTGGTTCGAGTTCGCCAGCGCTCGGGAGAGGACGATGTGGCCGTCAAGGATGCCGCGCACGGCGTCGGCGATGGGCTCGTTCATGTCGTCACCCTCGACGAGCACGGTGTAGAGC